>NZ_JAAKXY010000005.1:300000-567308 GCF_011043775.1 Natronolimnobius sp. AArcel1
CTCGTTCCGCGCGACCTTCCGCAACCGTTTCGCGATCGAGCCAGGCGGAGCACGGCGATCGACGACGGTGTGACGAAAATTCGCGCTCGGGCAGAGACTCGTCACCTGTTCGTGCAACGTCGAGACGACGGTCTCCATATCGAACGCGTCATCCGTCCCGAGCCAGCCGCGTTCTCTGGCGTAGTCCGTATTTCCCTTCGGAATCACGCTCACGGCCACGACGATTTCGTCGAAGACGTTCCCGAACTCGGTGGCTCGGACGAGTGCCGCCTCGGCTAACTCCGACCCGTCGAATGGAACGATCAGTGTCATATATGACTACTTTCACCCAGTATTGAAAACTCGACCGCCACTTTCCACGCAGCGGGAATCCACCAGTCCGGCTGCGAGCAGTCGGCGCTACCGCTGGGACGGCACGTTCGACGTGACCGTCCTCGAGTGATCGGCTCTGTCGGCGAGTGGTTGCCTCACGACGACCGACGGTAGCGTGGTTCGTGGTTCGTGCCCTGCCGGGGCCATCGTTTATTTTTGTGCGAGTCGACAGGACTGCCATGAACTGCCTCGTCGCTATTGATGGCTCTGACGCTTCGAAGAACGCACTCATTCACGCGATTGACGTCGCAGACGCAATGAACGGCTCGGTTACAGCCGTTTACTCCGTCGATCCATCCGTCTTCGAGGAGGGCGGCAGCGAACCGATCAGCGGTCTCGGTGATGCCGACAACCGACTTATTATTGAACGCCTCGACGACGCCGAAGCACGCAGGTTGGACATCCTCGAGGATGCGGAACGAGTCGCCAGCGAACGCGAGGTGAGCGTTGAGACGGAACTGCTGTACGGGAACCCAGTTGTAGCGGTCGCGGACTACGCCGAGGCGTTCGACGCGCTCTTCGTCGGCCATCGAGGACGGTCCGAGCGCGCAGATCTGCTGCTTGGCAGCGTCGCGAAGTCGATTGTCGAGCGGGCACCGATTCCTGTGACGGTCGTTAGATGAGACCGCTAGCCGTCGATTACTCCTCGAGCAGCCAGCCGAAGCGTTTCTCCCAAAACTCCTCGCCCGGCGGCTTCTTCGTCCGGCCGTGGGTCTTTGCGTCGCGGATCTGGCGCTCGAGGACGTCTCGAGCCTCGTTGATTGCGTGCTTGGCTCCGTAGCCCTCTCCGGATGCGATGAACAGTCCACTGTCGGTGTAAAGCCGAACACGGGCGAGCAGGAGCGACCGGCCGCGCCGTGTTTCGTCGTGTTCTTGGAGGTGGACCTTTGCATCGAGGATGTTCATCCCGTGATCTCGGTCGTCGAACTTCTCGACCATCGCGACAATATCGTCGTACGAGAGATCGTCGATCAGGCTGGCTCCGTAGAGTTGGACGCTGCGGTTGCCACCGGCTTCCCAGGTGAGCGAGTCCAGCACGTCGGTCTTCGTCACGATTCCGTAGGGTGAGCCGTCACTGGTCACGACCAGCGAGGAGCCGTCGATCTCGAACATCTCCTCGACAGCCGTCTCGAGCGTTTCGGACGGCGAAATGGTCCGAACCGGCGACGCCATGACGTCCTGAATCGGCAGATCGAGCATCCGCTCGAGTTCGCCTTCCCGCGCACCGAATCCACCGCGACGTGCACGCGCCGTGCTCGAGGATATTTCGCCACCGAAGGGGTCGACGCCACCGGCATCGCCGCCCTGGCTCTGGACTTCGGCCCGCACTGTGAGATCGGTAATGTCGTAGAGACTCAGGATGCCGACTGCGGTCCCGTCTTCGACGACCGGCAGGTGCGTGATACGGTGCTCTCGGAACGTGTGCAGCGCCTCGCCGAGTCGCGACTCCGGCGAGAGCGTGATCAGGTCCCTCGAGGCTGCCTCCGAAACGGTCGCTGCATCGAGGTACGGTGTCACCGCCTCGAGGATGCCGTCGACGGTGACGACACCGCGAAAGTCGCTGTCCTCGAAGACGGGCAGCAACTGTGAGTCGCTGTCGATCATCAGTTGTGCGACTTTGCGGATGTCTTCGTCGGGCGTCAGCCGAGGGACGTGCCAGACCAGCGAGCCGAGCTTTTCGTTTGGCTGGCGGTGCGACGTGGCCAGTTGTCTGCGGGTGACGACGCCCTCGAATTCGTCACCGCGAACAATGACGCCGTTGACAGCGGTGTCTGCGAACGTGCCGACGAGCTTCGAGACAGTGGTATCCGGGGCGAACTCGACATAGTCTTCGGAAATGATGTCTTCAATGTTCATGGTCATGATCGTGCGTGGGGTGTGCTCTTACATGCGGTCCTGTAGCAGGCGTTCTCTCGCAGTCGATAGTTTGCTGGACAGTACCAAATACCCGGTGGTGATTCCCGATCTCTGGTCAGTCTGGTCTATCGGCACCTCGAGATTGGCTCTCGCTTACGATTCGAGATACGCCATTGCCTCCTCGTCGGTCACCTGCCCGAAGTCAGCGTAGAACTGTCCAACACCCCTGAATCCGACGGGAGTCTCGAGACAGACGACTTCGTCGACCTGCGCCTCAAGGTCGGCGATCGTGTCCGGCGGGCCGACCGGGACGGCGAGGACGACCCGGGCGGCGTCGGATCCCTGGAGTTTCGAGAGGCAGGCCCTAACGGTCGATCCCGTTGCGATGCCATCATCGACGACGACCACTGTGTTACCGGTCAGTTCGGGAGCGGATCGACCGCCGCGGTAGCGATCGGCCTTTTGCCGGGCGTTCTCGGCTTCGATCTCACGTCGTTCCTGAAAGTACTCCTCGTCGGTCCGCGTCCCACCGATTGCCTGTTCGTTTCGCCAGACGCTGCCGTCGCTCGCCACGGCACCGACAGCGTATTCTGGATTCCCCGGCGCGCCAATCTTCTTCGCGACGACGATATCAAGCGGTGCCTCGAGCGCGTCCGCGACTGCACGGCCGAGCGGGAGACCGCCACGCGGAATCGCGAGGACGAGGTCGGCGTCGAGCCCGCGCTCGAGCAGGGCCTCGCCGAGGCGTTCGCCGGCGTCGGTTCTATCGGTGAACTGTCGTGTGCTAGCCATCGTCCTAGACGAATCCACGAGACGAGAGACTATATAACGGACCGTCGAACGCAACGCCCCCACCATCAAGGTCGTTGGCGGTGTCGTCCCACTATGGCCCACGAGACCGAAACTGACAGCGTCGTCTCTATCCCGGTCGGCGACGGCGACATCGAACTCGAGGGAGCGCTTGAGGTGCCGGCGGATGCACCAGGGATCGTCGTCTTCGCCCACGGCAGCGGCTCGAGTCGGAAGAGTCCGCGAAACAACTACGTCGCGAGCGTGATCCGCGACCGCGGACTCGGGACGCTGCTGTTCGATCTCCTGACTGAGGCTGAAGACCAGCGACGCGAGAATCGGTTCGACATCCCACTGCTTACGGATCGGCTCGTCGCGGTGACCGAGTGGCTGTGGACTCGCGAGACGACACCGACTGCCAGCGTTGGCTACTTCGGCTCGAGTACGGGTGCTGCGGCCGCACTCCGGGCGGCCGCCCGCCTCGAGAACGATGTCGATGCCGTCGTTTCTCGCGGTGGGCGCGTCGACATGGCCGAGGAGACTCTCGACGAGGTCCGCGCATCGACGCTGTTCATCGTCGGCGGCGAAGACACGCAGGTACTCGAGTACAACCGCGAGGCGCGCACACAACTCGACTGCGAGAACGACCTTCACGTTGTCGAGGGTGCAGGCCACCTCTTCGAGGGCGACGGTGAACTCGAGGAAGTCGCCGACGTGGCGGCTGATTGGTTCGCCGACACGGTAGCGTGATCTCATCGGCTAACGAAACGGTTCATACGGATCGTTGTAGCGTTTTACCGGTGATCGCTCGGACGAGGTCAACGATCACCGGTAACGAACTACAACGGACCGTATCAATGCTCGAGACGGTACTCGAGCATACACCGGACCCCTAGATTGACACCCTTGCTCGAGGAGTGAACGAGTGCAATGAATTTCGATGAGTTCACCGGCGAGATACAGCACCGACTCGAGTTCCCTGATACTGGCCGAACTGTGCGGGCAATCCGAGCGACGCTCATGACGCTTGGCGAGCGGATTCCAGAGGGTGCGGCCGAGGACCTCGCGGCATCGTTGCCGATGGAGATCAAGTGGTACATGACGGGTGCGGTACAGGACCACGGCCAGCGGTTCGACTGGCAGGAGTTCATCTCGCGGGTCAGCGACCGCGAAGGCGACCGAACCGACCGCTCGGAGGCCGCCTACCACTCCCGGATCGTCGTCGATTTCGTGGAATCACAGGTGCCGCCGTCGGACTTCCAGCAGCTTCGCGATCAGCTGCCCGAAAGCGCGGACGACGAGAATTGGGGCACGCTGTTCGAGGTGGTTGACAGCGGCGGCTGGGGCGATGCCCAGGAGGCCCAGACCGGCGGCGGTCCACAGCCGGAGATCGATGAATGAGCCCCTCGTACACTACTCTCACGTCCAATCTGCGACGCGAATAAGCCACGATGTACAACACCATTCTCGTTCCGACCGATGGCAGTCCCGGTGTTGAACCGGCAATCGACAACGCACTCGAGCTCGCACAGCGGTACGACGCGTCCGTCCATGCAATCAGCGTGATCGACAGTGCTGAACTCATGGAACTGGACTATCTCGGCGATCGGACTGCCTTCGAGCAGACGATCGAACCCCTCGAGGACGCGGCCAAAGACGCGGTCCAAACGGTCGAGGCGCGAGCGCGGGCGGAAGACGCCGATCTCGAGGTCGTCACCGTGGTCCGCCAGGGAACGCCCTTCGAGACGATCCTCGAGTACGCCGACCACGTCGATGCCGATCTGATCGTGATGGGGACTCACGGTCGCCGCGGGCTGTCACGATACCTCCTTGGGAGCACGACCGAGCGAATCGTGCGGGCTTCACCCGTCCCCGTGCTCACCGTCCGGTTCTCCGTGGATGGTGAGTGAAACGGGCCTTGAAGTCGTCTCCCCGACTTCCAGCCGCCGGATCGACGCACGTTACTCGGTTTCGACCTCGATATCACCAACCTGCGTTGCCTCGTGGTACGTACAGATGTAGACGTCCATTTCCTCGGAGGCGACGACGCCCTCGAGCGTCGTCTCCTCACCCTCTTCTTCGACATCATCGCTCTGGTAGTCGTCGATAATCTCGTCGTCCTCGTCCCTGATCTCGAGGTTGTGGACCACGCCGTCGGCATTGATCCAGGTGAAGTCGTACTCCTGGCCTTCGATAAGCGTAATCGTTGGGTTCTCGTCGCCCTCGATGAACGCCGGTTCGACGCCGGTCCACGCCTGGACTTCCCCCTCGAAGACGAATTCATCGACGGCGCCCCAGTCTTCGTCCTCGTCTTCGTCCTCGTCGTTATCGACATCGTTGTTGTCGTCGGGCTCCTCGTCCGCACAGCCCGCGAACACTGCCAGACTGGACGCGCCGCCGATCCGTAACAGCGTTCGCCGGGACAATCGACTCGCAGTCTGCTCCCTCATAGCCGGTCCTATGCCAACCCAGTAATTAATGTCAATTCATCATAGGAGCGACTGTTCAGCGTTCGGACACGCTCGAGCAGCCTCTGAACTGTTTCACTCTCTCCCTCAGCCATACTTCTACTCCCACTCGAGTACTCGAGTGCCGGAGTCTCAATTCCGCCACTTCTCTCACTCCCCGTCGCGTCCGACCGCCGAGAGACGGTGGCCGATCGCGTCCGCGCCAACGAGTGCGTCGCGCACGTCCGCGGGTGTCACCGGGAAGGGCTCGTTGTGAATCGTCTCCTCTGTGGCGCAGGCCGCCTCCGCGACGACCTCGAGGTCCTCTGTCGAGGGGTTCTCGAGCCCGATTTCGGCGAGCGTCGTCGGCAGCCCCACCGATGCTGCGAAGCCAGCGACGTCTTCAATGAACGCGTCGTCACGTCCCTCGAGAACGAGCTGTGTGATCGTCCCGATTGTCACTTTCTCACCGTGGGTTGCGTCGTGAGTCGCCTCGAGTTGGGTCAGGCCGTTGTGGACCGCGTGCGCGGCAGCGAGTCCGCCGCTTTCGAAGCCGAGGCCGCTGAGCAGGGTGTTGGCCTCGACGACGGCCTCGACGCTGTCGGTGACGGCGTCGCGTTCGACGGCGTCGACTGCCGACCGACCGTGTTCTCGCAACGTCGTGTACGCGAGTCTGGCGATCTGCTGGGCCGTTCGCGTCGAGCGCGTTCCGAAGATTGTGGTCGCCCCCGACTGGTGGGCTGCTTCTGCCTCGAACCAGGTCGCGAGCGCGTCGCCGATCCCGCCCCGAAATAGTCGCGTCGGTGCCTCGGCGACGATCTCGGTATCGACGAGGACGAGTTCGGGGTGGCGCTCGTAGACGTGAAACTCGACGAACTCGCCGTCTTCGGTGTAGATGACGGCGACGGAACTCGTCGGCGCGTCGGTCGAAGCGACCGTCGGCAGCGAGACGAGTGCCCCGCCAGTGTGTTCGCGGGCGGCCCGCGCGGTGTCGATGGCCTTTCCGCCCCCAGCGCCGACGATCACGTCGGCACCGAACTCCTCGTGGACGTTGGCGACCCGCTCGATTTCGGCCTCGGAGCACTCACCGGTGAACTCCTCGAGCGTGACGTCGAATCCGCCCGCCTCGAGTCCATCCTGAATGCGGTCACCGAAGAGATCGAGGACGAGCTCGTCCCCGAGAACGACGGCGCTATCCCCAAGATCTGCGGCGTGGTCGCCGAGTTCATCGATAGCGTTGCGGCCCTGTACGTATCCTGCTGGAGATCTGAATACCTGTGTCACGTATACTCCTCGAGACTGGTGTCTCGAATCCACACTATCCGCTATGACCGGGGCGACCAAATAAGCGGGCGTTTGTCACCCTTGCAATAAAAGGTGGCTCGATCCAGGGATACAGCCCCTCAGAGACACCGCTACTGAGCTACTGATCGCGAACGGGACTCTCAGGGCCGACCAGCACGGACAGACTTCGCTCGCGAATCGACACCTCGAGGTCGGTCGCCGAGAGGGGTTCGCCGTCGAGACTGAAGTTCACGGGCTCCTGATCGTCTTCACGAGTCGTGATCGACACCGACGACGCCTCGACCCTGGTGATCGGCCCCGGAATCGCGTCGAGATCGGTGTCGAACACGCTCGCTGTGCCCTTGTCGTCGACTGCGAGCGACTCGCCGTCGCGCCCCCGCTCGAGGATGACCAGCTCGAGGGCGGCGTCCGCGATAGGAGTCCGTGAGCGTCTCCTGACTGTCGGGAGCCGGAAGGCATTCCCGACGAGGACGAGCAACGCGTTTCCTCGCCACGTCGACGTCGTTCCGTCATCGTCGTCATGGGCGTCATCGGCGTCCGTAGCATTAGTGGCGTCATCGTTACCATCAACGCCAGTATCGGTATTGTCACCGGACTCTAACTCCACACTGGCACCGGAACCGAAACCGCCACCGGTACCAGCATCGCCGTCAACTTCTGTCTCGTCGTACCGAATCTCGAGCGGGAGCCCCTCGTACTCGGGGAGGAATCGAAGCGTCGTGAGGACATAGGCGAGCGGTCCGAACTGGCGCTTCCACTCGTCGGGCGTCGACGCGTTCGCATCGGCGGAGAGCCCGGCCAGACAGGTGTTGAGGAACGGGCGTCCGTCGGCGACGCCGACATCAACCCGTCGGCTGGTGCCGTCATCGATCACCTCGAATCCGGCATCGAGGTCTGGAATGCCGAGCGTTCTGGCGAAGACGTTGGCAGTGCCCGTCGGAAGCACCGCGATATCGACTCGCTCGAGCGCGTCCGCCTCGAGGAGGCCGTGGATGACTTCGTTGACAGTGCCGTCGCCGCCCGCGACGGCGATCAGTGAGACGGGACTGGTAGCGCTGCCGCCGTCGACGGTCTCGTCACCCTCACCGTCGCTCTCATCGGTATCACCGCCATCGTCGTCGACGGCCGCCTCGCGAGCGAACCGGCGCGCGTCGCCCGCTGCCTCGGTCTCGCGAACGACGAAGCCACGTTTCTCGCCCCGTGTTCGAACGTCGGAGGTGTGATCAGCCGACCCGCTCGCGGGATTGCAGACGAGCAGCCGATCGGTGCGGGATTTCGACTCGGACCCGGACGCGGATTCGGATTCAGGGGAGGACACGGACATTGACTCGGACCGCCGCTCGTTCATAGCCGTCGTTGCATTCGATGCATCATAGGAGCGGCGATCGGGCGATCAGACGATCGAACGACCCGTGACTGGAGTCGGAGCCATCGACGCCCGGGACGAGACGGGAACCGAACGGCTACTGAAACATCCCCGTCTGCATTTGCTGTTGCTGCTGGCCCTGTTCCTCGGCCATCTGCTGGTACTGCTGGGCGACCTGTCGCATCCGCTGTTGGATCTCGTCGGCCTGCTCGTCCAGCGCAGTCGTGTCAATTTCGAACTCAACGAGAGGCTCAAGCGCAGTCTCGATTACCGATTTGGCGGCCTGTGGGTCGGGCAAGAACGGATGGGAGCGGACGATCAACAGGGCAGCGGGTACATCAGCCTGGTAGCACTCTCGGACCAGTGAGCCCGTTATCCCGCTGACCAGCCCTCGCTCGTCCGGGACTGCAATGTCTGCCTTGAGCAGATCCTCGCGTATCTCGTCGGTCGTCGCGACGCCAGTCACGTCGCCGATCTCGTCCTCGGACTGGGCCGGCGCGCCCGCAAGGAAAATCGCCCGACCGAAGTCGTCGGCCAGTTCCTCGAGCACGCATCGCGAGAGGGGTTCGAACGCCGGCTCTGGGAGTGCGAGATCGCTCTCGAGGGTCATCACGGCCGGGTCGTCGCTGGCGTAGACCCGGACCAGATCCTGCACGAGGCCGTCCTCGAAGGTCACGACGGGTGGGAACTCGTCCGACGCAACGTTCCCGTAATGTTCGAGGTCGAGCTGGTCGGTGATCTGATCGACGGCGATGGCTGCAACGAGCCCGTGTCCCGGGAGTCCCTCAATCAGCGTCGGGGCCTTCGTGGAGATATCTGCGACCTGTTCGAACGACGCGGGTACAGTCTGATCGGCCATGTGTAGGCGGAGCTACAGCCTCGATGACTATGATCGTATGGCTGGCCTCGACCTGCTTGATAGGTCGGTCTAAAGCGAGCAAACGGCCAGCACCCGTCGCAGACAGTACGACACCGCGTCTCAATCCCGACGCGTGGACTCGCCGTCCAGTTCGAACTCGAGTGCACGCTCGTGGATTGATGGGCCGTCCTCGTCGTCGAGTCGCCAACTGGTTCCCTCGCGGTCGAGGAGTTGCACGTCGGCACAGCGAACGCATCGGAGCGGGTAGACCGGACCGACGTCGTCCGTGACGACGACCTCGTGGTGCCACGGGTGGTGCCAGTCGTGGCCGTACAGCCGGCATTGCCAGTTGCTGTTCAGGTAGCCCATACTGTGAGAGACGCACTCACGGATAGTAAGTTGCTCGCCGACTGTGGTGTCATACGGATTCCTGTAACAATTTACCGGCGCAACCGCGACACTGGCGGCGGTTGCGCCGGAAATGACGTACAGGAAACCGTATCAGAGTGGAGTGAACCTACTTGTACACGAGTGTGGTAGGGTCCGTTCGATGTACGACACGATTCTCGTACCGACCGACGGGAGTTCCGTGGCAGAAGACGCCGGAACGTACGCGATCCGACTCGCTGAGCGCTTCGACGCGGCCCTGCACGTCGTCTCGGTTCTCGAGCGTGGACTCATTGGCGGCGACGACGAAAACGGGGGCGAACGGGCCGTCGAAGAACTAGCCGATCAAGCGCGGGACCGCGACCTCGAGGTGACGACCGAACTTCGCGAGCAGGACGACGACGTGCACGAAGAGATTCTCGCATCGGCCGACGAACACGATTTGGACCTGATCGTGATGGGAACGACCGGCCGCAGCGGAATCGGCCGGTTCCTCCTGGGCAGCGTTGCCGAGCAGACACTGCAAGAGTCGTCCGTTCCGGTCGCGACAGTCCACGAAGAGACGAACCTCGAGGGCGAGTTCGATCGCATCCTGGTACCGACAGACGGGAGCCACAGCGCGGAACGGGCCCTCGAGCACGCCGTTGACCTTGCGGTCGAAACGGGTTCGCGGCTCCACATCGTTCACGTCAGTGACGAGGAAGCCGTCGACGGCGCCGAGACAATCGACCTCTCGAGCGACGACGAGGTCGGCCTTGAGCCGGTCGACGACGCACTCGAGCAGTTGCGCGAGTCACCGCTGGAGACCGTCGACATCTCGGTACCCGACGGTCGTGTCGACCAGCAGATTTTGGCGGTCGCGGCCACGCACGACGCCGACTGCATCGTGATGGGGACCCACGGCGAGACCGGCCTGCGGCGCTACCTCCTTGGGAGCACGACCGAACGCGTCGTCCGCTTTGCCGGCGTGCCGGTGATCGGCATCAGTGCACCGCGAGCCGAGGCCGTGACCGTCGAATACCTCGATTACCAGGTCGTCGACGAACGCGGGTGGTCACTCGAGGATGCCGACCTCCTCGAGCGGGCTGCGGAGGCTGACCTCGACAAGACGGCACACGGCACCCTCGAGGTGTCTCGCGACGAGTACATCCTCGACGCGTCCGAGGCGGCGGGGCACGACTGGCCGTTTCACTGCCGGGCCGGTGGCTGCGTGAACTGTGCTGCCGTGTTGCTCGAGGGGGAAGTCGAGATGGACGTTCAGCGGAGCCTCTCGGAGGACGAAGTCGAAGAAAAGAGGTTCCGGTTGACATGCGTGGCCACGCCAGCGAGCGACTCCATCAAACTGGTCTACGGGGCGAAACACCTCGACGAGCTTCGAGATCGTGTCATCTAGTGGTTCGTACCGGGAATAGTTTTATTCGAGCGATCGGTGATCGTGTGATCACAACCATGTGATACGGTACTATCATGACGGCAGATACCAATAACGAACTCACCCATCACCTGGGCGTGGCGGTCGGTAGCATCGTCGTAGCGATCCTGCTGTGGGTCGTCGGATACGGGGAGCAGCGCGTCGTCGCAGCGATTCCCTTCTTCATCCTGTTTGTGGTGATGATTATCGGCCCGCTGGTCCGCATCCGGCCGTCGATTAGGCGTCGGTTTTCCGGAAACTTCCCCGTCAACTGGCGATCGGAACTGGGCATCTGGTTTGCCATCTGGTCGGTCGTCCATGTGCTGTTCGTCTTCTGGGCCCGCGACTGGGACGTCGTCGGCTACCTGGTCGATATGAGTCCGTGGGCGTTCGGTGCCATGGTCGCCGTCCTCATCGCGATCGTGCTGGCGGTTACGTCCAACAACAAGGCCTACGACTATCTCGGGCCGAAAGCCTGGAAGTGGCACCAGAGCCACGGCACCTACGTCATCTTCTGGCTCGTTGCCGTCCACGGCTACGATCGGGCGTACCTCCGGCCGTACGAGGAGCTAGGGTTTCTCTCGGATGATCCGCTCCACCTGCTTTACCTCGCGATGATCGTCATCGTCGTCGCGCTCCACGTGATCGCGTTCGCTGCGGTCGTCTCCGAGTACCGGAAGACCGGCGAGTACCCGCCAGATCTGTGATTTCGGTCAGAACAGCCGCCTCGAGTCGACCTCGACCCCGCTCTGGAGTGAAACCGAAGGCCGCGTCGCCAAGGTCGATGCGGCGGTCGCGAACGTCTCAACCCGAACCGCCGAAGCGATCCGACGGATCAGTACCGTTCGAAGTATCGATCCTGAACCTTCACGAAGACGGCCATCAGTAATGCAAAGAGTATCGCTGCGACGGCTATTTGGACCCAGTGGACGAGCGCGAGCGGTTCGACGTCGAACAGGAGTTGGCCAGTCGACGTGTAGAGGACGAGCAACTGGAGCGTGACGGCAACGGCCACCGCGATCACGAGCCAGCGGTTCGTAAAGAGCCCAAGCCCGTAGCGGTAGCGGATTGCCTGAATACGGACGATTTCGAAGACGACAAAGCCGGTAAACACCATCGTCTGGGCGAGTTCGCGGCTGGGCTCGTAATCGGGGCTCCAGCCGATGACTGCACCAAGCACGTCGTATCCCGGCACGAGTTCACCGTAGAAGTTCAGCGTGAACAGCGGGAGCAGACAGACCGTCATGAAGATCGCGATACCGACGATTGAGGTGATGATGCGATCCGTGATGACGCCCTCCTCAGGCGGCCGCGGGTCACGTTCCATGATGTCTTTCGCGGGGGGATCGACACCCATCGAGAGCGCTGGGATACCGTCAGTGACGACGTTGATAAAGAGAATCTGGATCGGCGTGATGACGAGACCGAATCCGAGCATCGACCCGGAGAAGATCATCGTCACCTCGCCGCCGTTACCAGACAGCAGGTAGTTGACGAACTTCCGAACGTTATCGAAGATTCGACGGCCACCCTTGACCGCATCTCGAATGGTTGCGAAGTTGTCGTCCAGTAAAACGATGTCAGAGGCCTGCTCGGTGACGTCGGTCCCGCGGATCCCCATCGCGACGCCGACATCAGCGTTTTTTACAGCCGGAGCGTCGTTGACCCCATCACCGGTCATCGCGACCGTGTGGCCCTTTGCCTGCAGCGTCTGCAAGATTCGAGTCTTATGCTCCGGTGACGTCCGCGCGAAGATGTCGACATCCTCGACGACGTTCGCAAGTCGCTCGTCGCTCATCTCCTCGAGTTCGGGACCCGAGATCACCGTCGTCGAGCGGAGACCGATTTCCTCACCGACCGCTCGTGCCGTGACCGCGTTGTCGCCGGTGATCATTACGACGTTGATACCCGCGTCGAGACAGCCTGCAAGCGCGTCGGTGACTTCGGGGCGGGGCGGATCGAGCATCCCTTGAAGACCGAGAAAGACCAGCTCCTGCTCGAGGCGTTCGTCCGGCCGATTCGCCTGCTCGTCGGACACGTCAGGTCGGTAGGCAAACCCCATCACGCGCAGGGCATCCTCAGCGAAGTCTTCGTTCTGTTGCTCGAGTTCCGCACGTCGCTCAGCGGTCAATTCGACGATCTCACCATCGACGAGTTCCCGGTTACAACGCTCGAGGACGGTCTCCGGCGCTCCTTTCATGTACGCTTTCAGGTCGCCGTCTGGCGTCTCGTGGATCGTGGTCATTCGTTTGCGCGTCGAGGTAAACTCGATCTGACCGACTCGAGGATACTCCTCGGCGAGCGCCTCGTGGTCGAATCCAGCCTTCTGAGCGGCGACGAATAACGCGATTTCGGTGGGGTCGCCGAGGTAGGTTCGCTCCTGTCCAGTCGGTTTTGCGGTGGTGGTCCCGTCGCCGGGGGATCCGTTGGTGCCGGTTTCGTCGCGTTCTCGAGTCCCAAGATCGACGTTGTTACACAGCATGCCACAGCGAAGAACCTCGGCGACCCGCTCCGTGTCTACGGGGTCACCGTCCTGCAGAAACGCTCCCTCGGTGCCGTAGCCGGTCCCTGTCACCTCGTAGACTTCACGGTTGGTGACGAGCCGCTGGACCGTCATCTCCTCTTCGGTGAGCGTTCCCGTCTTGTCCGTACAGATGACGTCGACGGAGCCAAGCGCCTCAACAATGGGCAGTCGGCGTACCAGGGCGTTCTGATCGGCCATCCGGCGAGCCCCAAGCGCGAGCGAAAGGGTGACGACCGCCGGTAGGCCCTCGGGAACTGCGGAGACGGCGATGCCGACAGCCGTCAGGAACACCTGAAGTGGCTCGGTCTCACCGATGACGAGTTCGGCGACCGCAATCACCGCCACCGCGAGAACGACGATACCGGCGATGAGTTTTCCCAACTGATCCATCTCGGACTGGAACGGCGTCTCTCGGTCCTCGGCCTCCTCGAGTGCCGTCGCAATCTGGCCGATTTCGGTCTCGGGACCGGTCTCGACCACGACTGCCACCCCGGAGCCACGTTCGACGACCGTCTCTTTGTAGATGGTGTTCGTCCGCTCGGCCAGCGACGTTTCCTCGTCGACCTGGCCAACTTCCTTCGATACGCCGACGCTTTCGCCCGTCAGTGCCGCTTCGTCAACGCGAAGATTCGACTCCTCGAGGATGCGTGCGTCCGCCGGAACGATATCGCCCGACTCGACGAAGATAACGTCACCGGGGACGACTGTCGTTGCAGCGATCTCTCGTTTCTCGCCATCGCGTCTAACGATGGCGTACGTCGTTGCCATCGCCTGAAGCGCACGGATACTCTGTTCGGCGCGGTAGTCCTGAACGAAGCCAAACAGCGTGATGAAGACCACGATTCCCGCGATGACAGCCGCGTCTATTGTGTGGCCCACAGCGGCCATCACGACCGCAGCGACGATCAACACCCAGATCAGCGCCGATGAGTACTGTTCGACGAGAATCCGCAGCGGCGACGTTCCCTCCTCGGCTTCGATTGTGTTCGGCCCCTCACGCTCGAGTCGGTCACTGGCCTGGGCAGCCGTCAGTCCCTCTGCGGACGTCTCGAGGTCCGCGTAGACCTCCTCAAGTGGGTGTGCATGCCAGTCCGTCGGTGTGTCGCCGGTGGGTCGCTTGGCGTCTGCTTGTGACACGGGTTTGCTGTCGAGAGAGTTGCGTCGTAGTCAGTGCCGGTTCTTTGCATCGAGACGCAAACGTGAGACGGCCGTTACGTACCGGCGATATGCGTGCCAATACTGAGGGGAGACAAGCAGGCTGCCGTTGCGACCCCATCCGCAGCGAACGGCCCACAGATCGATACCTCGAAACAATCGCACGGGGTCGTGACGACGGTGCAAGTAGTCTGAACGGGCATGTGACGATCCTACGACGATTCGACAGATAATACCCCAGTTAACACGTAGATTAGTTGATGTGCTTTCCATCGGCTGTCAAGAACGTTGACATGGGGAACGAGCACCGTTCGGCCGGTTTGTGAGCTGTCGACTGTCTGCACACAGCCGACAGCATCCGGTGGCTCGAGGTCACAGCCTGAATCGACGTTCCAGGAATCCGAACTGCTAACCGGGAGCAGATGAAAGTGAACGATGTCTTGAATGGGTCCGACGATTCACACCGACGACGACGTCCGAACAATTCTCGTTCCAACCGACGGGAGTCCCGCCTCGCGGGCTGCTCTTTCCCGGGCACTCTCGATTGCCGAGCAGTTACCGACCAACGCTGACGAGAGCGGGACAGCCACTGACGCGGAGACGCCAGCGGTTCACGTCCTCGCAGTCGCCGATACGACGGGTGATCCGTTACGGTTCGATAGTTCGAACGTTCACGAACTCGAGCAACTCAAAGAACAACTTGTGGCCGAAATCGCGTCGGCGTACGAAGACCACGATGTCGACGTGACGACCGCCATCCGGCGCGGCCACCCGGCCCAAACGATTGTCCAGTACGCGGCGGACAACGACATTGACCTCATTGCTCTCGGACGGACGGGACAGACCGGTGTGACACGACTGCTGGGGAGTACGACCGACCGAGTCGTTCGACAGTCTTCGATTCCAGTCCTCGTCGTTCCCGAATCGAACCCGGATGAGGAATAGTGGCTTGCTCGTTCACGCATCGCTCACCGATTCAATCACAACCACCAGTTCGATGAGTTGTCTCGGCGGTACGTGGTTTTAGGTTCGTTCCCCGCAAACATCTGAGTTGAACCAATGGCCCGATCGATTCTCGTTCCACACGATGGCTCAGCTAACGCACAAGCCGCGTTCCAGTACGCTCTCGAGACCTTCCCGAACAGTCGACTTATTCTCTTCCACGCAATCGATCCGTTCGAAGTGACGCCTGCTGATGAGCAGTTGCCGCCGTTGACTGACGAGTGGCTTGCCGACCAGCAGTCGCGCGCTGATCGACTGTTCGAGGACGCACAGGCAACGCTTGAAGACGAGGGTGACACGACGATGACCCTCGAGATTGAAACCGAAACAGGGGTCGGCTCACCGGCACAGGTCATTCTGGCCGCCGTCGATGAGAGTGGTGCCGACCAGATTGTAATCGGAAATCGTGGACAGGGTGGCGCAGCCGGGGCGCGAATGGGAAGTACAGCCGAACTCGTCGTGAAGCGATCAGACGTCCCGGTGACGGTTGTGCGCTGACAGCACGTCGGTGTCGTCGCCGTAGTATCATCTACACGCCGTCCACGGTAAACGACCGCGTGCGGACACACAATCGACAGGTGCCGGCGGTGCGGTTCTCGGCGCAGCCCATACAGCGCGGTCGTCGCGTATATTTTTGTAACCGATGCACGAAGGACCACCATGGGCGTACTAGTCCCCATCGACGATTCGGAACCGGCAAAAAAGGCGGTCGAACATGCGGCACGAGAGTTTCCTGAGACGGACCTCACATTGATTCACGTCATCAATCCAGGAACCGGAATGTACGGCGAAGGCGGTGCGTACGCGTACGATTCGATCATCAAATCGCGCCGCGAAGACGCTGCTGAACTGCTCGAGGAGGCCGCCGAAATTGCGGCTGAATACGGTCACTCAGTTATGACTGAAACTGTCGTCGGGCAGCCAGCGAACGAGATCGTTTCGTTCGCGACCGAGTCGGATATCGATCACATCGTCCTTGGCAGTCACGGTCGTTCGGGGCCGTCACGCGTGCTCCTCGGGAGTGTCGCCGAACTGGTTGCCCGCCGGGCACCCGTTCCAGTGACGATAGTTCGATAAGTGCGGTGTGTGTCGGCGCGAGTCAGATATCCTGCAAACCCGACTCGCGGCGCTCGCATACCAACGACACCGACAGTGACCAGCAAGAGGACCACCTGCGGACTACACGTTTCAACCTCGCGTACTGCCGGCCCCATCCAGATTTATTTATCTTGGTGTGCGAGTCACTACAGTATCACACTCGAGCCGATAGAGTGACCGCACATCCAGCTGGCTATCACGTCACGCCGATCACTCGAGCAGATACACACACGACACCGATTATGGATTACAAAACATTCGTCGGTCAGGTTCAACACAGACTCGAGTTCGCGCAGATGGGACAGGCCGTTCGGGCGACTCGAGCGGTGTTAACGACGCTTGGCGAACGGCTGCACGAAGGTGAGGCAACGGACCTCGCGAGCCCGCTCCCGATGGAAATCGACCGATACCTGACTGAGGCCGAACACGGACAGCGCTTTGACTATCAGGAATTTCTCGACCGCGTTGCGGCGCGCGCGAACGTCGACCGGTCGGATGCAAACTACCATGCACAGCAGATCGTCGCTATCGTCGCAGACGTGGTCCCACCTGGAAACATCGAGAAAGCAGACAATCAGCTCCCCGAGGACTTCGATCCGCTGTTCGGATTGATCGATACGCAGGAGCCAGATCAGTGAGAGCTACGTCGCCGTCGGATCGCCCTGCACGAGCGTCACCGTCAGCGAGGAGCGCCGCGCAACGCGTTCTGCAACTGAGCCCAGTAGCCGCGCCTTGAGGGAGCGCCCGTGACTCCCCATGACGATCTGGTCGCAACCGTTCTCGGTGGCGTACTCGAGGATCGCCTGTGCTGGCGCCCCATCTGCGGTTTCCGTCTCGATTGTCAGTCCACGCTCGTCGGCAATCGTGGTCGCCGATTCGAATAGCTCCGCTGCTCGTTCTTCTCGGTCGGCTGCAATCGCTTCGAGATACGTCCCTTCGACCGCAGAGCGAGGCCGATCGAACGGGAGCGAGAGCGCGTGAAAGACCGTGTGTGACCCGTCTGGGAACGCCTCGAGTGCGTACGCGAGCGCCGCGTCGGCCTGTGCTGAGCCGTCGATCGGGATCAGCACGTCACCAGGAAGATCGCGGTCACGAACGGCTGCCGTCGGTTCGGGAACAATTGTGGTCGAAACCGGGGCCCGCCGGACGACGGCTTCGCTTACGTGGCCGAGAAACGGGCTTGTGATCGGCGATTCGCCGTGGCTTCCCAGCACGATGTGATCGACGTCGCCAGTTGCGACGGAGAGAATTTCGGTGTGGGGCGTTCCGGTCTTCCGTATCGTCTCTATTTCACGACCGCGATCTGCAGCGCGCCTCGCCGCACGCTCGAGGATCTGGTCGCCACGTTGTTCGGCGCGGTCTCTCGACGTCGTGTCTGATCCGGCAGTTGCCTCATTATCGTGCGCGGGATCGACGACGTACAGTGCGGTCAGTGCTGCATCTGGAAACGATGCAACGCAATACTCTAATCCGGCAATGGCGTGATCCGATCCATCAATCGGAACGAGGACGTGTCGTGGCATGGATGAAGGTGACTGAATCGGCGGTGAGTGTCCGCCTGATCAGGCTTCCACGAGGATACCGATAAAGACACGCCGATAGAACAGTGTTCGGTATACTCACTGCGGCGGATATGTTGTTCCGTCTCGAGTCTGCTTGGGGCCACTGGTCGTCGAGGCACGCCACCAAATGAAAGCGATGCGACCAGTTTGAGATGTGACTGCTGGGCCACTGGGGGCTCGAGGACGCAGTCGTCCAGAATCCGAGACAGGATCTCACTCGGTCCGGCGTTTTTGCGCAGAACACATCGCTACGACGGTCAGTTGCCGACATGGATTCGCTGTAGTCGGTCGTTTCTCGCTCGTCTCGAGCAGACAGTGACGACGTGAATACGTTCAGCTCACTATCAATTAGCCAATAGTTATCCATCATGTCCGTGTAGTTCGAGGGTATGGACTCGTCGCAACCCAATATCCTCCTGATTCACGCACACGATCTCGGCCGGTATCTGGGCTGTTACGGCGTTGATATTGAAACGCCAAATATCGATGCACTCGCCGCCGACGGCGCGTTGTTCGAGCGCCACTTTGCGACTGCCCCGCAGTGTTCTCCCAGTCGCGGGAGCCTCATGACCGGGCGCGTCCCCCACGTCAACGGCCTCATGGGGCTCGCCCATGGTGACTGGGGGCTCCACGACGACGAACGAATCCTCCCGCAACACCTCGGTGACGCCGGCTACGAGACACACCTGTTCGGACTCCAGCACATCTCCCAGGATACGGATCGACTCGAGTACGACCGTGTTCACTCAGAAGGGAACCTCTACCCGGGCGTGTCACCGGCAGTCCATCAAGCGAATCGAGCCCGTAACGTCGCGTCGGTTGTCTCGTCGTTTCTTGACGCATCGGAGTACGAGGAACCGTTTTTCGCGTCGATTGGATTTTTCGAGTGTCACCGAGTTGAGGAGGACGACGGGCGATTCGGGTTTGACGCAGAGTACTACGGCGCTGACGATCCAGAGGCTATCCGCCCGCTCCCGTATCTGCCGGACAGACGCGGTCTGCGTCACGACCTCGGCGAAATGCGTGGGATGGTGTACGCCCTCGACGAGGGCGTTGGAACGATCCTCGAGGCGGTGGCCGACAACGGACTGGACGAGGACACGCTCGTGCTTGTGACGACCGAACACGGAATCGCGTTCCCGCGTGCAAAAGGGACGTGCTACGATGCGGGAATCGAGGCGGCGCTCGTGATGCGCTATCCCGATGTCATCGATCCTGGCGAGCGATACGACGAACTCGTCAGCAACGTCGACGTCTTGCCGACCATCCTCGAGTTCGCGGGTGTCGAGGTACCCGATGCAGTCGACGGACGAAGCGTTGCCGGACTGATCACGGATCGTACGGAGTCCTATACCAAGCGAGATCGAATCTTCGCCGAGATGACCTGGCACGATATGTACAATCCGGTCCGGGCTATCCGTACTGATCGGTACAAGTACATTCGAAGCTTCTGGCATCTCCCGACGGTCTACCTGCCTGCTGACGTATTCGCCAGCGAATCTGGTCGTGAAGTCCGTGAAACCGATGGTGTGCCACGCCGACAGTACGAGGAGTTGTACGACCTCCGCGATGCGCCACAGGAAGACGACAACGTCGTGTACGAACCCCGGTATCAGGACGTCCGGCGCGACCTCTCTCGAGAACTGTACGAGTGGATGGATGACACTGCTGATCCACTCCTCGAGGGTCCTGTCCTACCGGGCGATTTCGACGAGATACAGTCGTGGCCACACGAGTCGGCGTAGTCGATGTCGGCTCGAGTATCGTCGTGTGACCGGCGATAACCGGCCGTGTTACGTTGCTGGTGAGTCTCGAGTTCCTGTCTCGTCGTGTTCGTTTGCAATCGCGAGTTCGAGGACGAAACTCGAGGAGGAGACGATGTCGCCGATGCCGACCGTTCCCGCGGGGTCCTTGACGACGCGATTGGGGCACGCGGCGACCCTCGGGGTGGAGAGGACCCCGTTCTCGGCTGTTTCGTCGAGGTGATCTGCGAGAAGCGAAATCGCCTCACGTCCCTTCGCGGAGGGCTCGTACTCTAGGCCGGTTTCGAGGTCTTCAGGCGACGTGATGTTACCCAGTGCTGCTTTCGTCGCCGCGTTGACCGCCGAAAACTCGAGACCGCGTGCGACCGCATCCGGGTGGGGATACGACTCCATCACGGCGAGGTGGTACTCCATCGCGTGTAACTGAATGCATCCGATGCCGAGTTCGTCTCGGATCGCCTCGAGCATGCGATAGTGCGTGAGGATTTCCGCTGGTTCGAACGGCGTCGCTTCTGTAGGGGGTGTCTCGACGGCCTTGAGGTCGGCGTCGTCGTGTAAGAGGGTCAGTTCGTGTGTATCCGCGCCAACGACGTCAGCTTCCGGGAGAATCCACTCGTACATACTCTCTCGGAGGGCTTCGTCGTGGGTTACGGCGTACTCGATGTGGACCTGCAGGCCGTCCTCGCTCCCGGACCGAAGCCGACGGATGACATCTCGCGCGTGGCGATGGGCCTGCTCGTAGCCCTCCTCGACGTGGTCGGGCGTGAGGTTGTGATAGCCGGCGAGCAGTGCCCCCTCTACGACGGCACCGACCTGATCGACGTTGTCATCGAGGTCGCCGGCGACGAGGTCGAACTCCGGGGGGCGGGAAGCCGCGATGAATCGCGTGTCCTCGGTCGCACGGACGCCGAACAACTCGTCGTCGACACGAAATTCGAACACCCAATTGATCTTTGTCCGGTCCGTGTTGATCGCCTCACGCAGTGGGATGAACGCCACCTCACCGTCCTCGACCTTCGGATACTCCACTCCGTCGGGGTGGTCGAACATCGAGAGCTGGCGATCCGAGAGCAGGTACGTATACGTAACCGGCGACGCACCGAGCGCGGAGACGAGATTGGTCATGATCCCCGTCTGGCCCCCCATCTGCTGACTGTCGGGCTCGAACTCCGCCTCGAGCGTGGCCGAAAACTCATCGGTCATCGCGACTTCGTCGCCCCGTCCTGCCGCCATCGTGTGCGTGATCGCTGTTGCGAGGTCCCGTTTCGACGCGAGCGGACTCGGCGGCTGGCGCTCGCCCGGATCGGACGGTCGGTCAAGGTAGGATTCGACGTCCTCGTCGACCCGAACAATTGCGTCGACGTTGGCGTTGTACGCAACGAACACCGGTAGCCCCTCCAGCGCTCGGATATCTGCCTCTAACTGGGTGTTCTCGTCCACCATGGTAGGGGTGCTCCCAGCCCCAGTGAGTTAATGGTATGCGTGTCTCGGCGATACTATCCCGCAGCTACCCCGAGTCAGCCGCGAGCGTGCCCTCGAGGCGGTCGATCAGTTCGGTGCTACCGACGTGAAGTGGCACTCTATCGTGCAGGTCAGTCGGTTCAACCTCGAGGAGGGAGGTGCTCCCATCGGAGGACCGCCCACCAGCCGTCTCGATGATGTATCCAATCGGGTTCCCTTCGAACTGGAGTCGAAGCTTGCCTTCGGGACTGTCCTCGAGAGCGGGGTAGGCGAAAATGCCGCCGTGTGTGAGAACCTGATTGATGTCGTTGATCATCGCGCCGCTGTAGTGTAACTCGAGTCCGAGCGCTTCGTCCATCTCGATTGTGCGGACGAACTCGCGGAAGTCGTCGGTCCAGGTCGGGACTCGGCCGCCGAATCCGTAGACGGCGGGGTCGTCTGGAATCGTGACGTCGTCGCGGACAACGGTTCGTTCGCCACCGGCGAGTTCGTACTCCGTGACGGTCCCGTCTCGAGCGACCATCATCGTGGTGATCGGTCCGTAGAGCACGTATCCCGCCGCGACAAGGGCCGTTCCCGGCGCAGGGAGTGGCGCGTCGTAGATGCCGAATACCGTTCCCATCGTGTTGTTCGAGGGCAGGTTCGACGTCCCGTCGACGGGATCAGCGGCGACGGCGAGAGTGCCGCCACCGCAGTCGACGATTTCGGCTCGCTCCTCACTGGCGTACTGTGCGACGCCGTCGACTGATGATAGCCGATCGGCGAGCAATTCGTCCGCGAAGAGGTCCGCCTTGAACTGCGTTTCGCCGCTTGGGTTCTCGTCGTCGGTCGTCACCCGTCTGCCAACCAGCCCCTGATGAATTTCACTCGCTGTCCGAGCGATCGTCGCGACGACAGTTTCGATGGGGGAATTCGTGTCGATCATGGGTTCACGCCTCGAGAACTCCGTCGATGGTCGCTTCCTCGTATACGATCCGCTCGAGGCCGTCATCCATCGCGAGAATCAGTATCCGCCCATCGCGTACGATGGGAGTATCGTCGATCAGAATCATTCGCCGAGTTCTCCACCGAGGAGCCATATACTGTTTGTGGTGTGTCAGGAACGCAACTCACCGCTGGCCGTTTCACACTCGAGTGACACCACCGCTAGACGGCACCTGGAACTGACACGAAGAACACGTATGCGAGAATCGTCGACATCGAGGGCCCAACGATCCACATCGTGACGTATCGGATGACGGCCTCTGGTTTGAAGAGTTCGTCCGCCTCGAGAATCTCCTCGGGTTCGTCCTCGCCGATTGGTACTGGATCGTCGACCGCGTCCTCAGCGGTCAATGCTCCCATCACGATCTCAGTGTCTGTCGTCTCTCTCGAGAGTGCTTCGCGGGCAGCGATTGGCCTGGTTGCCCGTCCCCAGCCGAGGCCGACGATGGCGCCGACCGACGATAGCACGAGACTGATCGGTATCCCAATGTAAGAGAGTGCCGTCGTAATCGAGGCAGCCGTGAGCATGATGATCAGTGCACCGAGCAGCGGAATGTCGCTGATATCGCTCCCGACTGATTCCATCGTCCGCCGGGCAATCGTGAACCCGCCCAGGCCGATTGCGACCGTCGCTACGACGATTGCCGGTTCGGCTGCCAGTGCTCCTCCGCTAACGAGGGGCGCAGCGGCGTTCGGGACGTTGCTCGCACCCGCACTGAACGCCATGTAACACCCGAGGATGACGATAACTATCGTCCCAGCGATCTCTCTCCAGGTCGTGTTGGGTCCGAAAGCGGGCGTCAGAAACTGACCCGAATCGTCGAGAACAAGAAGCGGCCTCTCTGAGTTCTCGAGTTGGACGCGGCGACTGAGCCCCGCGTAGATGTACCGGCCGATGATCGCACCGATCAAGAACGCGAAGATAGGTGTGAAAATCCACCACGAGAGAATCCAGGCGATGGTTTCGTAGTTGAGTGTGTCCGTTGCCAGTCCAAGCCCGGCAATTGCCCCGACGGTCGTCATCGAGGTTGGCACTGGGACGCCAAAGACGTTGGCGACGAGGATTCCGAGTCCGATGAAAAAGAGGACGGCGACACCGGCTGTGAGCGAGATTTCAATTGTAATAATCCCGTCGCTCAACGTCTCCATCACGTTCCGACCGACGGTCCAGCCGCCCAGAAAGACGAATCCCGTCATGATGGTTGCTGCCGTTGCCTTCCCGATCAACCCCGCGCCCACAGCAGGCCCCCAGGCGATTCCGGTCGAGGAGCCGCCGATGTTGAATCCGACGAACACCGAGACAGTGATCCCGATCAGCAGGATGGACTCGACCATCGGTAGAGACTGGCGAGACGAACGCTCAAATAGGTATTCTAGCGTTTGATGAACGGAGCGACTCGAGTCGGGCTACGGGTGAAAGCTTTACCACGAGTCTCGGTGGAGGTCGCACCCGGGACTGCACCAGATTCGTATGAATACAACGCGAGTAGCGATTCAGTTGACTGCGACACAGTATCGGCGTCGACCACCGTCTGTCGGGGGCGAGACGAGCCGATGAAGGCCGTCGTCCTCGCCGGTGGGTACGCCACGCGGCTGTGGCCGATCACGAGACACCGACCAAAGATGTTCCTCCCGCTCGGGGAGACGACCGTCATCGAGCGCATCTACGACGAACTCGAGGCGGACAATCGAATCGAGGACGTCTACGTCAGTACGAACGAGCGGTTCGCTCCTGAGTTCGAGGCACACCTGGCCGAAAGCGGCTACGAGAAGCCACGGCTCTCGGTCGAGAAGACCCATGCTGAAGCGGAAAAACTCGGCGTCGTTGGCGCGCTCGCCCAGCTGGTCGACCGCGAAGGGATCGACGACGACCTGCTGGTAATCGCCGGCGACAACATCTTCGAGTTTGCAATCGCGGATGTTCTCGAGTACTACGACCGAAAAGACGCACCGGTGATCGCCGCCGCGGATGTTGGCTCGCGGGCGCTGGCGACTGCGTACGGGGTTGTCGACCTCGAGGGCGACCGCGTGGTCGACTTTCAGGAAAAACCCGACGACCCACCCGGAACGCGCGTTTCGGTCGGCTGTTACGTGTTTCCGCGAGATACGCTCGAGTTACTGCCGACGTATCTCGAGGCGGGAAACGATCCCGATGAACCGGGCTGGTTCGTCCAGTGGCTCCAGTCACGGGAGCCGACGTATGCGTACGTATTCGATGGACCCTGGTTCGACATCGGCACGCGCGAGCGCTATCTCGACGCCGTCGCCTGGGCCCTCAAGGGCGACTCACACGTGGCCGACTCGGCACTGCTCGAGAACGCGTCGGTCGGACCGAACGTCCACGTCATGGCGGACGCAACGCTTGTCGAGACCGATATCGAACGGGCGGTTGTCTTCCCGGACGTCACACTACGGGGGATGACGGTCGACCGGTCGATTATCGACGAGGGTGCACAGCTCGAGGGGGTCGACCTGCACGACGCGATGATCGGGGCGTACACGCAGATTCCGGACTGACCGCACCGGAATTTCGTGATCGCCGTCACGGTGACTCGGCGCTCACCGGGACACAGAACACGGGCACATCGGCTTCTCGAACGACATTTTCGGTGACGCTTCCGAGAAACCATTGCCCGATTCCGGTACGTCCGTGTGTCCCCATGACGATCAGATCGACGTCGCGCTCGCTCGCAGACGTCAGGATTACGTCCGCCGCCGGGCCGGTTGCGATTCCACCGGAACTACTGACATCGGCATCCCTAGCCTGCTCTCGAATGTGCTCAATCGCGTCCTCGCCGCGTTGCTCGAGTGCGCCGAGCAATTCCTCCGGTGCTTTCGCTTGGGAAATGCGGCCCGTTTCGATGGCGTACACCGTGTGGATCATGGCCTCGAGCCGGCTCGCAAGCGTGATCCCCCAGTCGGTTGCGACGGCAGCTCCGTCACTGCCGTCCGTCGGGAGCAGAAACTCGTTGAAGACGATATCGTCGATGTTGCTTGCGTCTGTGCTCGGCGGAACGGCAAGGACAGGCGTCCGAGCCGTCCGGAGAACGTTTTCGGTGACACTTCCAAGCAGGACTCTGTCGAGTCCATCCCGGCCTTTCGTCCCCATGGCGATGACGTCAATTTCGCGCCGCGTGGCGTACGCTCTAATCGACTGAAACGGTGTCCCGCGCGTGACGGTGGTCGTCACCTCGAGCGCATCGTCGTGAGCCCGTGCCATGTCCGCGACGGCCTCCACAGCGTCTTCAGCCTCGTCCTCGAGCGATGCATAGATCGAGTCCGTCGTATCCATGATGCTCTCTAAATCACTGCGAACGGCGACGACCGAAAGGACGTGTATGTCCGCGCCGGTCCATGATGCGAGCGCAATTGCACGTTTTGCACCCGCAAGGGCGCCCTCGCTTCCGTCTGTCGGTATTAGTATCGAGTTGATAGGCCTGCTCATGACTGTTGGGTGTTGCCTTCACCACTGTAGCGGATAATTGTAGGGGGCCAGCACCTCGTGGATCGACGCGACCGACTCATTCTTTCCCGTGACCTCTAGTAGCCACTGCACGTCACTGCACACCTAATCGCCAGAGGGTGCGCGGCTCGGAGCGAATACGCGGTTCGGAATGAACGCAGTGACTGAGACCCGCGGTTTCGCATACCCTGCGAACGGCGCATTGTGCCGCGAGCAGACGGGCGTTCGTGCCCGTGAGCAGGTCGGCGAGCAGTGTGTCACTCGTTGCAGTTGGTACTATAGTTCGTCGGCGATCACACCCAGCAACTCGACGAGTTGTCGCGGTAGCAAAAACTGCTCTCGAACGTGTTCATGCGCGTTGTCGCCAAACTTTGCCCGCCGAGCATCGTTCTTGAGAAGGGTAGAAACCCGCTCGCCAGCACCACTTGCGTCGTCAGCATCGACGAGATAACCGGTTTCTCCATCGACGATTTGCAGTGGGATACCGCCGACGTTCGAGCCCACGACTGGTGTCCGCTTCCAGAGTGCTTCCGAAACGACTAGCCCGAAGCCCTCACGCAGCGACTTTTGGATGACGACGTCCGACTCGCGCTGCAAGACGTTCACGCCACTGTCTGGTAAATCGGTCAGAACGTGGACGTTCGGATCGGCGGCCGCCGCCTCAGCGACCTGTTCGTACAACTCTAGTCCCTCCGGATCGTCGCCGGCCATCCCGCCGACCAGCGCCAACTGCAGGTTGGGTACGTCCTCACTGGCCCGACGATACGCCTCGAGCGTGCCGAACTGGTCTTTCCACGGGTCGAATCGAGAGATTTGCGTGACGAGCGGGTCCTCGAACGAGAGGGGATCCAATCGATTGCGCTCGGTCGCCACCGTCTCTGCGTCGAGTGTCTGATTTTTCTCCGTGACTGGGTCAATCGACGGATAGATGATGCTCGTTTCCGGAACCGCAGTGTCGCCGACGTAGGCAGATCGGCTAAAAATTGCGTGGTCAACCTGCGCCGTGTATTCGGAGATGAACGTCAGGTACTCATCGGTTGGATCGGTGAGATCGATGTGACAGCGCCAGACGATCACGGCCTCTGGCATCGTCGCCTCGAGGTGATCGAGTAGCCCCAACGGCTGTGGATCGTGGATCACCACGAGATCGTACGTGGCTTCGCCCTCGAGTTCAATCGCATTTTCCTCATTGACGGCCCGGTAGGTCGCTTTCATTTCCTCTGTCAGCGGGGGGCCGCTGCCTTGCAATGCGTTGTGCATTGCTTTTGTCACCTCGAAAAACTCGTCGGTAGCGTCCATGACAAACCAGTCGGTGTCGATCCCAAGATCGTTGCACAGTGGCACAATCGACCGGAGGAGTTCGGCCACTCCGCCACCAGTCGCAGTCGAGTTAATGTGTAGGACACGGCTGTCGGTCAACGCCTCAGCCAGCGATCGCAATCGCTCGAGACGATCCGATCCCGTCACATCGATGTATGCGTTGATCGTTCGATCCGGGTGTAATGGCGCGTGCATCGTCCTGTCCGTCCTACAACGACCGGTAGTATCAGTTGTGGGGGGACCACGAACCAATGTGTCAGTTCGACCGCGAGAGCAAGACGGTGACTCGAGAGAGCAGATCGTGTCATGAATCGCCACCCTATCTCACCTGCGGTACGGTGCGCCTCGCCGTGGGGCGTAATTTGATCACACAATAAATTGACATATGTGTGGGATAAAAATAATATAAAGATATCCAATTCAGGTTCCTACCTAATTTATGACAGGGTGAGGGATGCGTTGTCGACAGTGACATTCATAGCCAGAACGGTGTTGTATTGGGTTCAGTTAGTCAGTATAGTTGTTGTGAAACGTAGTTGCGCCAACGTCATCATAGGGCTCACTCAGCATTTCAAACCCACACTTGTAGGTCCTGTATCTTGGGTCTACAGGCGTTTCATATCGTTGGCCGCTGGTAGACGGATCGCCACCAACGTATTGCCTGTATCGTTCGTCAATAAGAGAAATCACCAGCTTATTGAGTATACCATCGCAGTGATTTCCTATTTCTATCTTCTCGCTCTATGCTCCGAACTTACTATCTATCTACACTTAATCATAACTGATAGGTGAGTATTATACACACCGATAATTTCCCAAATCGAGGTGATGAAACCACTCCTATTTGTACTGTGCCTGACTACTCACACTGTGGGTTACTGTATACCTCTGGAAACGAGTAGTATGAGGCGGGACGGTGATCTGAACACCAGAAACCCCACCTCAGCGGTTAAAACGTTCCGTTGTACACCGTCTGTTTTCCGTGGCTAAACGCTTAAGTGGGTTTATGCGAAAATAGTATACATGACATCTGGTCCCACATCTCAAGAGACAAAACGGATCGATGCCGTCCAGACGACACTTGACATTGTTGAGGCATTACAGACCCTTCAGGGAGCGGGTGTAACGGAAATCGCGACTCATGTTGGCGTCACGAAAGGAACAGTCCATAACCACTTAGCTACACTCCAGGCAAACGACTACGTAATCAAGGACAACGAGGACACGTACCAACTTGGCTTCCGATTTCTTGATACTGCTCACCACGCTCGCAACCGGATCGAAATATACGATCTCATTACGCAGGAGTTGGATAAATTGGCTGAGGAAACAGGAGAGATGGTGTTGTTTACCGTCGAGGAACACGGTAAGGGAGTGTGTCTCTATCGATCATTCGGTAAACATGCTATTGAAACCCCGTTGTACGTCGGCTATCGTTCACACCTTCATCGGACCGCCGTTGGGAAAGCCATCCTCTCACAACTATCGCCAGAACGCGTTGACGAAATTCTTGACCAACACGGCCTGCCCGGCGTCACAGAACATACGGTTACTGATCGCGCCGAGTTGTTCGACGAACTCGAGACGATACGAGAGGAAGGAATTGCGTACAATCGTGAAGAGACGATTCAGGGCCTCATCGGTATTGGTATGCCGATTCTCAATCACGACAAAAAGATCAACGCTGCTATTAGCGTCATCGGCCCGGTAAGTAGAATCGATGAGCAAACACTCAACGAAAACATTCTCGAGTCAATCAGACAGCGATCGAACGTCATCGAAGTCAACTCGACGTCTGTATACAATCCAGACCTCTGAGCGACTCTCTCACAGCTGAACTATAGAACCAACTCAACGATGTATACACTGCTCGCCGACCTGCTCACGGGCACGAACGCCCGTTCGCACGATTCACGAATGTGACTCGAGGGCAGTGTCACTGTCGCTGACCCAAATCATTATTAGCGCGGATGGACCAATCCTACGTATGCAACTCGCATCGTTGATAGCCGTTCGTTTGGGTCGGAGGAACAAATGAATCGCGCAGATGAACAGGACTCACTCCGAATCGGGATGCTCTCGAGTGCACACGTTCACGCCAATGCCTACGCCGATATCGTAGTCGCACAGTCGGATCTCGAACTCGTCGGGATTGCAGATGACGATCCCGAACGGGGGCGAAAGTTTGCCGAGCAGTACGGTACGCAGTACCGTGACCGAGACACTGTTCTCGAGGATGCTGACGCTGTGATCGTTTGCTCGGAGAACGAAAGACACGTGGATTGGGTTGAAAGTGCCGCAGACGCGGGCGTCGATGTACTTTGTGAGAAGCCACTTGCCCCGAGGGCATCCGATGCATCGTCGATCGTCACTATGTGTGAGGAGGCGGACGTTACACTTGGGGTTGCGATGCCGTTGCGATTCTCCGAACCCGCACTCGAGGCAAAAAGCGCCTGTGAGGCGGGCCGCATCGGTTCGATCGAGTACCTTGTTGGAACGAACCGCGGACAGATGCCCGGCGACTGGTTCACCGATCCTGACGCGGCTGGTGGTGGGGCAGCAATCGATCACACCGTCCACATCGTCGATCTGGTTCACTGGTTGACCGACGAACGCGTCGCCGAAGTCTACGCGGAACTCGGCACGAGATTTCACGATACCGCAGTCGAGGACGTGAACATACTCTCGATGGAACTGACTGACGGAACGGTGTTTACGCTTGATGGCTCTTGGAGTCGCCCCGACGAGTGGGACTTCTGGGGCGACGCGACGATCGATATCGTTGGTTCTGAGGGAACAATCGACGTCGACTGCTTCGATCAAACGTACAAACTCACTCGAGACACTGGTGACGATAGTGGAATTGCGTCGGTGTACTGGGGATCGGATCCGAATTATGGCTTGATCCGTAACTTCGTCGAGGTAGTCAAATCTGACACAACACCCGAAATATCTGGTCGGGACGGCGTCGATGCCGTCGCAGTCGTTGATGCGGTTTACGAATCGGCAAAGCGCGGTGCACCCGTTAGCGTTGCGTACCCGGAACTTGAATCGTAGGGTGAGTTCGTACTGAGAGCGGCTTTCTACTGTTTCGGTTTTGAATCCGCTGCGTCCAACTTACCACTCGAGCAGGACGCCCATCGCCTCAGATCGGTCCTCAAGCAGCGTCTCGTAGATATCCGCTGCGTCGGCGTAGTCCGCGCGGTGGCTGATGAGATGGTCAACGGAGAGGTCGCCGTCCTCGACGAGTTCGAAGAACAGTTCGGCGTGTCGATGCTGAGTCCAGGGATTTTCTGGTGTTGCAACGCTTGGATGTGAGGAGTTGTGCGCGCCGATGATGTGGTAGCTCGGGCCGTTACAGAAGTCGTGAAAGTCGAACTTCGTCTCTCCACGTGGGCTACTCAGTACAACGAATCGACCCTGTTCTCGCAGAACATCGAGTTCGTCGGTGAGTACAGCCGGATTCCCGGTCACCTCGAAGACAACGTCTGCCAGTCGATCGTTCGCGACCTCTCGAACGGCGGTTTCCGGGTCGGTTGCAGATGGATCTACTGTTTCGATTGCCGGGTCGTCGGGGACGTACTCGAGACGCCTTGTCGCGACGTCCGCGGCGATAACAGGGCGAGCACCAGCAATTCGGCAGTACTGGACGGCAAACTGTCCAAGCAGCCCGAGACCGTACACCGCGGCGGTTTCACCCCAGGTGAGTTCGCTTCGGCGTACGCCGTTCATCACAATCTCTGCGATAGTAAAGAAGGCCGCTTGATCGTCGTCGACACCGTTGGGAATGGGACGGCAGTGATCGGCGCTGGCAACGGTGTAGGCCGCGTGTGGACCATACGTGCCGACACGCTGGCCGATCTCAAGATCAGTCACCGCGGTGCCGATTTCGACGACCTCGCCGACGTTGTTGTAGCCTGGCTCGAACGGATACGACGCATGTTCGTCCCAGTACGATCCCTCGGGGTACTCGCCGGAGAGAACCGTCAGTTCCGTCCCCGTACTCACCAGTGTGCGTTCGGTTCGGATCAGGACTTCGTCGGCGTCGGGCGTTGGTCGTTCGCGCTCTTCGATCGTAACTGCATTCGGCTCATCGAAGACAATTGTCTCTGAAGTCTTGTTGCGTGCCATCGGTGCTGTACATTACCATGCCACTGCACCCCCATTAAGTTATCCCGTTTGCTCACGCCGCAGTTGTCCATTCAGAACTACTGCCCACGTGGATAGATCGCAAGAGAGTGCTCGAGTGCCGCGACCTGTTGATCCGACCAGTGGCCGTCACGATACGCCGAGCGCACGCTCGGGATCTGGGTCGTGGCCGGATCCAGGATGTCTGTACCACTGCCCGTCGCCATAGTGCGTGACGACGCCAGTTGCGGGTCCGTGTCGACACGTTGCTATTGCCGTTCGACACGGAAGGCAGGGTGTATCAGACGCATAGCATCGGTCGAAAACCATACCACTATCGGCGAGCGTGTCAATGGTTGGGGATGTCTGGCGACTGTAGCCGTAACATCCGAGGTGATCAGGTCGTAGTGAATCTACGTCGACGATGAGTACCTTCATGCGTTGTGGTTCACTGCAAATTCGCTTAGCGGTACTGGTGATTTTGATCCCTGTCCGTGATGTTCTGTTTGTTGCCCAGCGTTTACTATGGGTGAACAGTGTTTGTGTCTCTATCTCAGGATTTTTGCTAACTACCAACAAGACCACATCTCCCAGCATGCCAACGCAACTATTTACATAGGTACCTATGTAAAAACTTGTACGTGATCCCGTCACACACCCTCGTTTTTTATCCAGTTCGTCAGTTTTTGAGCACTGCGATCACATAATTCCGACTACTGTTTGTGTTATATTTCTGTATGTCTGTTGCTGTTAATGTCTCCAAGCCAAAATCACGTCGGTGAGGCTCATTTTCGCTCTTTGTTTAGGAGAACTGAACGCCAATCGTTCGTACTCACTTGGTTCTGGTACTGATACTAGTTCGCTTCTCAGCACATTGGGCCATACATCGGATTGAATTCGCGGCTGACGTAACTCCCCTCGGCGTTTAGCAGACCTAAACGAGCATGTCATTTGTCACCGTGGGTCGTCCGTGTCTTGGTGGTTTGCCTCTTATACTGCCCATTCACTGTCTTCTACACCGAGATGCAGGTCGCACGAACGGTTCGATATGCAGACTTTATCCATCAGCGTTGATTCGCTGTGTCCTAATCATCTTGGGTAGTACGGCTGCGGACCTGCCACTTCGATGAAAATACTCGAGTGGACATAGGTACGTGTCCCGCTGAACCGACGACTATCGTGAGCTAGACAATAGGCTTATATCCGTGAACACGAAATGATTTTCTGACAATGCCTGTCTATAGACTCGCTGTAGACGGTGGTGAGGGTGCTCGGATCGGTCCTGTCGATCGGGCGTCCGACACCGTAACGTCGACCACCGTCGCTCTTTCGACGATTGCGAACTACCTTCCTGGTAGGTCCGTGGGATCGATGCGACAGTCCGATCCCCCAGTGAAACACACAGTTGACCGCTCCAAAAATAATTCTTCGAGTAGGTGGGACTGAAATATGAGCCAGCAGCGACGCGAAATCGGCTACATCGGTCTGAACCACCACCACGCCGAACCCTACCTCAAGAGCATTGAGGATCTGCCTGTCGAGATTACCGGTGCGTGTGAACCCGACGAGTCGGTCGCCCTCGATTCAATCGACGGACTCGAGGCGATTCCGACGTACCGATCGGTGACTGAACTCCTTGATCGCGAACAACCCGATTTGGTCTGGTTGACACTGTCCAACGAGCAGACCCCGGAGGTCATCATTGAGGCGGTTGAGCGCGGTATCGACGTCTTCACCGAAAAGCCGGTTGCCAGAACGGCTGCCGACCTTCGGCCCGTAATCGACTCCGTCGAGGAGTCCGAGGCGACCGTCGGTGTGTCGTACTCTTGGCGTGGGCATCCGATCGCGCAGGAACTTCGAGATCGAGTAGAGGAGGATTTTTTCGGCGACGTTCATGCCTTCGAGACGCGGTTTCTCACCTCAAAACCGGCCTACCGAGATACAGACCACTACCTTTTCGACCGATCGGCGAGTCGTGGCGGGATCGTTCAGTGGCTCGGTATCCACTGGATCGATCTCTTACCGTGGATTCTGGACGATCCGATCGAGCAGGTCAACGCCTCGCTCAATTCCCGCTCGGATGCCATCGACGTCGAAGACGGCGCCACGATCCAGTTCGAAACTGAATCCGGGGCTCTCGGCACGCTTCAGTGTGGGTATTATCTCCGCGAGGAACGGTACGACACGCACGTCGCGATCTACGGCGACGAGGGCAGAAGTCGGTGGGATCCTATTGGTCGCCAGTTCGGCTTCGACGGCGAAACAGAACTCGAACTCGAGTCGGTAACCGAATGTTGGGACGGGACCGCAAAACGGACGATCAACTACGACTATGAGCCACAGGACGGCTACGGTGGCGAGTGGGGCCTCGAATTCCTCGAATTGTTCCTCGAGGCAATGGACGAGGGGAATCCCGTTCCTGTTTCGCTTGAGGATGCACTCACCGTCCTCGAGGTACTCGACGCAGTCTATGAGTCAGCCGAGACCGATCAGTGGGTTTCCGTTGGCACCGAACGGTCGGTTCCGATCGAGCAGGACTGATGGTGATCGTCGCGATCCGGTGGCAGTCTTTCGGGTAGCTTTCTAGTCACAGTATGGCAGCACCAAGTGCAATGACCGGAGGGATTAATAGCTGACCGGCGCAGATACGGTGTATGTCTGGTACTGTTTCGCACGAGGCGATGCTTCAAGCCGGTGTGGCGAGCAAAAATATTACGCCGGATGGCCCGGTTGAGATGAGCGGGTATGGTGCACGTGAGGGGCTGTCGAGTGGTGTCCATGACTCGCTCTCTGCATCGGCGGTAGTGTTCGATGACGGTGCAGTCACGGTTGGGCTCCTCTCCGTGGACGTGTTGAACGTCTCCCGCGAACTTACACACCAAGTGCGTCAGTCGCTCGCCGATGATGGGATCGTACTCGATGGTCTATTCATTGCCGCGACACACACTCACGCTGGCCCGTATCTTCCCGCCAGAGCACTGGACGTGAGTCCGCCGCTACAAGCCGAGACTGACGTGTCCGACACGGTCGCATCCATTGAACGGGGTCTCGTGGCCGCACTCACCGCGGCGTACGAGCGCCGGGAGGCAGCAACCGTTCGAATCGGCCACGATAGCGAGACGACGGTCCCTGAAAATCGCCGCAAGACTGGTGGCGTCAGCGGAAACGTTCGGGTTCCGTGGGGAACGGTCGACCCCGAGGTAACCGCACTGCTGATTGAGACGGCGTCTGGTGAACGTGCGGTCGTCTACAATTTTGCGTGCCATCCAGTCTGTACGACCGCCGGCGAGACGGAACTTTCCGCAGACTGGCCCGGATACGCGCGCCGTCGCATTCGAGCGCAGTATGGCGACGTTCCGGTCCTGTTTCTCAACGGTGCAGCCGGCGACATCAACCCATCCGGCATGGATTCCGATCGAACCGGCGACGCTGTGTACGAGTACATGGCTGAAATCGGAACGAGCGTCGGCGATGCAGTCTGTCGTGCACTTGAGGCCGCGACGAACTCGACTGCGGTAACGATGCGACGACCGCCAATCCAGATCGATCAAGCAGACGTCTCACTTCCGGTCAAAGAAACGCCGCCGGAATCAGTGATTCGTGACCGGATCGCAGACCTCGAGAGCCAGCTGGAGCGCCTCGAGGCGAACGGCGACCAGGTTGGCCACACGAAACTCGCACATAATCACCAGTATGCCGAGGAGCTACTCGCCATCGCGCGGTGGGATGTGACACACCTTCCGACGCATATTCCGTACATCGAACTCGGCGAAGTGGGTCTCCTTGGTATGCCTGGCGAAGTTTTCGTTCGTCATGGCCTCGAGTTGAAAGCGCGCACTCGAGTGTCGACGCTCGTTCCTGCTGGGTACGTCAACGGGTATATTGGCTACGTTCCGCCGCTTTCAGCCCTAGAACAGATTGGATACGAGGTCCGGACAGCAAAGATTGCACCTGAGGCGGTCGTTAGGTTCCGCGAGGCAACCTTGGATCTCATCACGTGAACATGTCTGTGGAGTACACCGAGTGACTCATGTGGGTCTCTCTCTGTCAATTCCAACGTCACCGAGAGCCGTCTCGTGGTCGTACTAGTATATCGGTCTGAAAATTCGTCTCACCGAGCGTGTTTGTAGGCGATGGCCGCGTACACGATGTCCTCTCGAAAAAACAGGCTAGAGGATGAACGGCGAGGCGAGCCAGAGCAGGCACAGTGTCGTGGGTACGGTGCTGACGTAGAGCGCTTCCCGCAACGAAACGTCACTGATCTCTTCGACGACGGTTGCCCAGATGTAGCCGCTGTAGAGGACGAACGGGATGGCCAGAACTGTTGCCGCGATGAATATCGGATCGCCGAGTGCGCTATCAGTATAGCTCTGGTACGCCTCGAGTTCGTACTGAAACGCCGAGAACGACGGTTCAGCAGGCTCTTGTGCACCCTGTAATGCGTATAGTTGGCCGAGACTTTGAATGAGTCCCGCGGCAATAAGCGGAACGAGTCCCCATCCGGTGAGTCGAAAGAGCAACCCGGGCGGGAAGTAGCCTTTCACGAACCGAGCAGTGTAGTAAATCGCGACGGTTACGACGCCCCAGATGACGAACGGGAGAAGCAGTTCGACGAGCGACAACACTGCAATTGGTGCACTAACATGGCCATACCCGTCTCCGATCACTGCGACCGTGCCTGCATGTCTGATCGCGAATGCAAGTCCAACGAGCAACGCAATGATGCTCTGTGTACGTATTCCGGGGTACTTTGACTGTCGCTCGACGAACGCCTGGGGATTTGTTACCAAACGGGCAATCATCTGGTTAACATGGAGAGGCCGATGCCGTATAAATTACGGTATATTGTCTCCGGTTAACATGTTTGTACTGAGCTATCTCCGAACCGGACTCGATAGAATGGGTGCAATGTGCAAACAGTTATTACGGTCTATCTGGATTACCTCGTGTATGGCGACACAATCGTTCGCGGAGCCATCGTCATCGATGGAACGTGCGGTCGAGTCAATTCAGGAATATGCGATTGTCGCGTACCCCTTGCTAGCTGGACTCAGCCTCATTGTACTGGGTCTCGTTTTCCAAGCTGTGGGTCGAGGCACGGAAGCTGGTGTTTCGGCCGCGAGTGGACTCATCATCTGTGCGATCACGATCTTCGTTTACGGACTGTTCTGGGCACTTGGTCGATACGGTCACTAACGCACTAGGAATGGTAGCCCGATATTCCGATGCAACCGCGGGACAGTTCGCAGTCGCATTGGAAATGACTTCCAAGAGATGGGATATCGATTTGCTCTCGAGCCACGAATCGGTTGGGACTGCCACTCTATCATATTCATTAATGTACAATAATCGCTCGAAAGTTTTGCGAAACGTGAACTAATCTCGTACAATATCTCTCCTTTGTTGATCTTCAAGCGTTAGCCCAGGATACTCGACAAACGGGCCAAAAGCTCTGAGAAAAGGAAATATTCGGCATGCTAGTATCGGATATCTATGCAAAGGTTTAATTAGGTTGTGCCCCACTCGTACAACTGAACGTTAATGTCCAAAGATAGCCCTGTGGTCGAGCGTGTAGGCTCGACACGCAAGCGTACGGTCAATCGCCGACAGATGCTCGCACTAACTGGAACGGGTGCTGCCGGTTTACTCGCGGGTTGTTTCGGTGGGGGAGATGATTCGAACGGTGACGGACCAGATGACCTTGTTTCAAACGAGTTCGTCACGACTGAACTCGCCGCTCAAGAAGACGTCCAGTTCAATCCGTTCAATATCACTCTGCCAACGGAGTGGAGTATCGGAATGCCGGTTTTCCCGCAGATGGCAGCTGACTCTCGAACGCATGGAGAGTACTATCCAATTGGTATCCGTGAATGGACTATCGACGACGAGCAGGTGACGGCAGAAGTCCAGGATGCACTTAGTTGGCACAACGGCGATCCAGTAACAGCCGATGATGTTGTGCGTTCGATCAGGCTTGCAGCACTTGCTAACGAACCAGTCGAACAGTACGTCGACGATCCTCGAGAGGATATCTATGCCGATGGGGAGACGACCGTGATACTCGATCTCAACGACGAGTATAACCCTGCACCGCTTATCGGGGATGCCTTCTGGGAGATGCCGATTTTCGCCCACGAAGAGCTCTACGGTGACATCGAGCAACAGTACTTGGACGCAGACTCCGACGATGACGTGGACGATGTGAGCGCGGAATACGCGGAGATGACTGTCAGAGCTGACGAGTTAGAACCCTACGCGTGTGGGCCGTTTGAAGTCGAGGATGTCGACACGCAAGGCGCACACTTCGTCAAGTATGATGACTATCCATGGGCTGAAATCCAACAGACGTTGGAGGACGATCATGGGCTCGACCTCTCTGATTACCCTGACGAGTTGAATTACGAACGACAGTTCAGTCGCTTCTTCGGTGAACGTCCGGCGCTTCATCAGGCGGCAATTCAAGGCGACATCGACGGTGGTGACGGGTTCGAAATTGACAGCCAGGAGGAACTCGAGAGCGAGTATCCACCGGAATCTGAACTCAATCCTATCGTCGGTGGGTGGACCGACGGCTTCGTGTTTAATCTTCGTGACGGAGAGTACGCCGACCTGTGGCGCGATGAACGTGTTCGACAGGCATTTGCACACATCCTCAACTTCGATGGCATCAACGGCCAATACCACGGTGACTGGGGTGAAGTTGACCGTGAGTTTAGTGGTATGTCGCCACCGATGGAAGAAGAAGGGTGGGTTGATGATGACTGGAATGATCAACTGACAACCTATGATGAGGATTGGGACCGCGCCGAGGAACTGTTGCTGGATGCTGGCCTGACGGAAGAGGATGGCGAATGGTACACTCCTGATGGGGAACCGTTCGAGGTTCCGTGGTCGGCGCCATCGACGGTCCAATGGCAGGTCGATGGGATGGAGTACGCTGCATCGAACCTATCGGAGTTCGGTATCAGTTCGACTGTCGAAGTGATCGAGGGGACGACGTACTTCGGACAGACAATCCCGAATCTCGACTACGAGATTGCGCGTGGGTTCATTGGCTTCGAAGACATCGTCAACGGCTGGGAACTGACGTGGATTCGAGACGACTCTGAGCAAGAAGAAGACGACCCATTCGCGAACTACATCTCGGAGCCATACGGTGAACCCGGTATTGAGGTTCCGCCGGTAGGAGAACCCGATAGCGATGACACGATCGAAGTTGAGCCGGTTGAACTGTGTGATGAGTTGCTTCATACGACGGATGAGGAACGGATTCAGGAGATTACGGAAACGCTCTCGTGGACGTTCAATCAGACCGTCCCCAAACTGCCCGGTGGAGCCGGTGTGTACAACTGGTATATGACTCAGCGGTGGAACTACCCCGATGATTTCGGTGAAGATCCACTGGCTGGACTGATGCCATATACGTACACCCTCCCGCAAATCGGTGCGATATCGGCAAAGACTAACGACGAATACGAATATTAACTAATTGCGGGTGTTTATCGATCTTTGATGTGTTTGTCACTATTACTGTGACAATTTGTCCACATCGAACGCTCAACCGCAACATCTAAAAGCATAGGCCGCACGTTATGGCATACACTAACAAACCATGGGTAAGAGTAGTACGGCGCATGAATGTGCCCAACACACACGGTGTCGACTGTCAGCCGGGTGCTGCACCACACCGCGCCACGCATCTGGAGGGTAACTAAAACGAATGGTTTCAACTGAATACTTCATTAAACGCACCGCGATGGCCGTTGCGACGTTCTACGCCGTCATTACACTCACGTTTGCAATGATCCGGCTCATGCCGGGTGGTCCGATGGACCATATGCAAGCACAGATGGCAGGTGCAGGCCAGGACACCGCTCAAGTCGCTGCGCAAGTCGAACTGTACGCCGCAATCAATCCGGAAGAACCGCTCTGGCAACAGTACGTCGATTACGTGACCAGCACGATGGTCGGTGATCTCGGGACTTCAACGTGGTACCACGATCCCGTCGCCGAGATTCTTGGCAACGCAATGCCGTGGACGATGTTCATTTCGATCATCTCCATGATCCTGATCTACCTCCTCGGGATCAGCATCGGCGCGTTCATGGCGTACGTTGAGGGCTCACGATTCGACGTCTCCTGGTCTGGAGCGTCGATCCTTCTCACATCGGTCCCGTTCTACGTTGTCGCCGTTGTCCTCCTGTGGTACCTCGGCTACAATATGTCTCTCTTCCCGACGAGCGGTCACTACGGATCCGGTATCGAAGAGGGATTCAATATCGAGTTTATCGGAAGCGTGATCCACCACGGGACACTACCGATTGCTTCGCTTGTCTTGGCTGGATTCGGTGCTGTTGCCCTCCAAATGCGAGGGAACGCAATTCAGATCCTGGGTGAGGACTACCTCCGCGTTGCCCGATTGCGCGCACTGTCCCAGCGTCGTATTGCGATTCGCTACGTTGCACGAAACGCTATCTTGCCGATGTACACTGCCATGATGATCTCGCTTGGAACCCTCTTTGGCAGCTCGATTATCCTCGAGCAAATCTTCCAGTACCCCGGTGTTGGCTACTTCATGTACCAAGGAATCAGCGCTCGCGATTATCCGTTGATGATGGGGACGTTCCTCTTCATCACGGCGGGTGTGATCATCGGTGTCTACATCGCTGACCTCACATACGGTTACATTGATCCCCGTGCGGGGAGTGGTGATCGTGAATCGTTCTAACGACGACTCGCAAGGGCGAGATTCGCCGTCCGATCACGAAACGGATCTCGAGTCACTGTTCGAGAGCAGCGACCACTCTCGGTCGGTCTCGGAGTCAGACTCGGATCCAGAGACGGTAACCGACGGTGGTGTCTCTCCACAGCAGTCGTTATTCGAGACGACAGCGGACATCGAGCGGACGCGAACTGATCGCTACCGTCGGCTGTTCGACGAGTACGTCATGGCGCCCGGTCGAATCCTCTGGAATGATTGGCGCGCAAAGTTCGGCTTTTTCCTCTCGTCACTGTTCGTGATCACCGGGCTGATCTCGTGGATCTCGACGAGTCGCTGGTGGATCTTTTCGGAGGTGACCATCGTCCAGCAGACCTTCGCCGACGACGGCGAGGTGCTCGTGGGGCCGTTCGACTCGACGTACATGACCACGTACTACGGCATTCCAGTCTGGGAGCATCCGCTTGGGACTGACGGCATGGGTCGTGACGTCTTCAACCAACTCGTCCACGCAACACCGGCGATGCTCGAGATGATGTTCGCTGGGGCGATCTTTTCGATCGTGTTAGCAACGTTCTGGGGTGTGTTCTCCGGCTACAAGGGCGGCTCCGTCGATGGGTTCATGATGGCGGTCGCAGACGTCGTGATGACTATCCCTGGATTGCCACTGGTCGTCGTTCTCGCGGCGATTATTGAGCCGACCAGCCCATGGGTGATCGGTATTATCCTCGTGGTCAATGCCTGGGCTGGCTTTGCACGGTCGCTTCGATCTGAGGTGTTGAAACTGCGCCGTGAATCCTACGTTGAAGCGTCCCGAACGATTGGGATTTCGATGCCGGCGATCGTGACCAAAGACGTGTTGCCGAACGTCATGCCACTGATCGTCGTCAATTTCGTCACGACAGCGCGGAACGTGATCATGGCGTCCGTGGGTCTGTACTTCCTCGGACTCCTCCCGCACACTGGGCTCAACTGGGGCGTGATGATGGACAACGCGTACGGCCAAGGTGCGATCTACACGACGAGCATGTTCCATTGGTTCTACGCGCCAATGGTAACGATCGTTCTCCTCTCGCTCGGCCTGCTGTTACTCGGGCAGGGGCTTGACCGAATCTTCAACCCACGAATCCGCGCTCGTCACTCCGAAAGTACGAGCGATGAGGAATCGACCGAAGAACCAGCCGACGACGTCTCAGTTGCGGATCAGCAACAACAGGGTGGTCTCTAACATGACAGCAAGTGAATCTGCGAACTACGACAGCGATCACAGGCAGGATCAACAGCAGACGATTGACGGTGCAATCGAAACCCCCGATCCGATTGTCAAGGCCCGAAACCTGAGCGTTACCTTCGATATGTCACGGGGTATTTCGAGGGTGCTTGATAACGCGAATCTCGATATCCAACGAAACGAGATCCTCGGTATCGTCGGGGAGTCTGGGTCTGGAAAATCGATGTTTGCCTCGGCGATGCTCGATGCTGTCGTCGATCCGGGCGAACTCAGTGGGTCAATCGAATACCGACCGTCCGCAGACGAATCGGTGCACGTCCTCGAGACCAGCACACGCGAACTCAAGCAGCTGCGATGGTCCGAAATATCGATGGTGTTCCAAGGGGCGATGAGTTCGTTCAACCCAACGATGTCGGTTCGTGGGCATTTCGAGGAAACCCTCGACGCCCACAACGCCAATCACCAGGAGGGGATGGAACTCGCTCGAGAGATTCTTTCGGATCTCTACCTCGAGCCAGAACGCGTGCTCGATTCGTATCCCCATGAACTATCGGGTGGGATGCGACAGCGGACGCTTATTGCCCTGAGTCTTGTCCTCGAGCCACAGGTGTTGGTTATGGACGAGCCGACAGCGGCGCTCGACCTCTTGATGCAGCGTTCGATTCTCCAGTTGCTTACTGACATCAAAGAAAAGTACGGCATCACGCTGATCTTCATCACGCACGATCTGCCACTGGTAGCGGAGTTAGCTGACCGGATTGCGGTGATGTATGCCTTCGAGTTCATCGAGGTCGCACAGACTGACGAAATGTTAGCGCATGCGTCCCATCCGTATACGAGAGCGTTGCTCAATGCAACACCGAATATGCGAACGCCAATCGAGGAGATGCGGCCCGTTGAGGGATCCGCGCCGGACCCTGTCGACGTTCCGACCGGCTGTTCGTATCATCCACGGTGCTCGCTTGCAACAGATCAGTGTCGCGCATCTGACCCCGAGTATCACATCGTTGATTCCGACCACCACGCGAAGTGTTTCCACTGGGAGGATGCAGCCGACGAAATTCCGTTCTCGATCGCTGGAATGGAGGGTGATGATTGATGAGTAACCCACGTGGAGAATGCATCATCTCGCTCGAAGATGTCGAGGTGCACTTCGAGGACAGTTCGGACAGTGGCGGCTTCTTCGGTCTGTTCTCGGACCCAGATACGGTACACGCGGTCGACGGTATCTCGCTTGATATCCATGAAAACGAGATGATTGCGCTGGTCGGTGAGTCCGGATGTGGAAAAACGACGCTCGGAAAGACTTCGATCGGTCTCCAGCGGCCGACTGGCGGGTCCATTACGTACCGTGGGCAGGATATCTGGGAGGCCAAAGACGGGGAGGGCGAGATCGACATTCCCTTCCGAGAGATCCGTAAGTCACTCCAGATCATCCATCAGGACCCCGGCAGCGCGCTTAATCCCAACCGGAAGGTGATGACAATTCTCGAGTCGCCACTGAAGAAGTGGGAAAAACACCTTTCGAAGGATGACCGAGCCGCTCGTATTCTTGGGCTGTTAGAGCGCGTTGGTATGTCGCCCCCAGATGACTACGCCTACCGTTACCCGCACCAGCTTTCGGGCGGCGAGAAACAACGCGTCGCGCTGATTCGCGCGCTGTTGATGAATCCGGATCTCATCCTTGCTGATGAGGCCATTTCCGCACTCGATGTCTCACTGCGTATCGAGATGATGGATCTGATGCACGAACTGCAGGATGCGTTCAATACGTCGTTCCTGTTCATCTCGCATGACTTCTCGAACGCTCGCTATCTCTGTGAGAAAGTCGGCGGTCGGATCGGTGTAATGTACCTCGGCGAACTGGTCGAGATTGGCACCGCAGCGGAGATTACGCAAAACCCCCAACACCCCTACACCAAGTCGCTTGTGTGGGCAACACCGGACTTCGAGTCGATCAACCGGGAAGATAAGATGCCGATTCGAAAAATCGACATTCCCGATCCAGTGAATCCACCGAGTGGCTGCCGGTTCCACACTCGTTGCCCCGAGGTCATCCAGCCTGAGGGGCTCGACCTCGATCAACAGCAGTGGGGGCGTGTCCTCAACCTCCGACAGGCGATTGAAGAAGACCGCGTTGAATTGGATCGCCTCCGCGAACAAGCAGCAGATGAGGATGTCCTCGAGGACGGAAGCGAGGACGAACTCGAGGTCCCCCTCGAGGACCTTGTCGCAGAGATTCGACTCGATTACGGACTCGAGGACCCACTCTCACAGGGCGATGCCGAATCGACGCTCGATGATGCGGTTCGAATGGTCGCGACGGGTAAGCGGGAGGAGCCGATTGAGACGTTGCGGAGTCTGTTTACAACGCCTTGTGAAGAGATAGAACCGCCGGCAGAGTCGGTTGGGACAGACCACACTGTCGCATGCTTGCTCCATCAGGATGAGTATGGAACTTCCGACGCTGTCTCGGACACTGATGGTGATTCTGACACTGGCCACGAATCGGGGGCTGCTGACGACTGACACCGATAGATAGCTGATTTTCGCGTGGGAAGTGGTTCGAACCCGAATACCTATACGGTATCACGTCCGTGGTATTGATACACTATGTCAGAACGGTTCTGGGAGATCATGTGTGCGGGGATGCCGGTCTGGGGTATCCTCTTTGGATTGAGTGTCGTCTTTCTGGTCTTTTCGGTGTTGACGCTGTATCTGGCATCACCCGAGGCAGGATCATTTCACATTCTAGTGATCAACGTCGCACTGATTCTCCCCTTTATCGGCGTGTTAGGCTACACGATCCGGAAGTGTCGAAGTGGGGACTTCTGAACAACGGTAAACGCCTGCTCGGAGTCAGGTTTATTGTCTCACCCAGAGAGCATCGGACAACGAATGGACGCGCTTGTAACATATCCCACTGTCCCGACGCGGGACGTGTTGTATCCCGACGCCCTTGTCGAGCGCCTCGAGTCACTCGGCAGCGTCGACTGGAACGATAGCGACGAACAGTTCACACCCGAGGCGTTGTCCAACCGACTGAACGGCGTCGATGTCTGCATCACCGGTTGGGGTTGTCCCACCCTTTCTGAATCCGTCCTCGCGGACGTCGACACCCTCGAACTCGAACTGGTCGCACACGTCGGCGGCAGCATCGCCACGGTCGCCTCGCCGGCGCTATACGACCGTAAAATTCCGGTTTGTAGCGCTAATCAGACAATGGCGCCGTTTGTAGCCGAGGGAATCCTCGCGTACGCCCTGTCGGCGCTTCGCGACGTTCCGGCTTTCGACGCCGATCTGAAAGCCGGTGGCTGGCCGGTCGCGGACGGTGCGGCATCCGCAATCCCACAGACTGACACACTGTTTGCCGCATCAATTGGATTCGTCGGCCTCGGCGACATCGGTCGGGAACTGCTTGCCCTGCTCGAGCCCTTCGGTTCCACCGTCCGTGTCTATGATCCGTACGTTTCGGCCGATGAACTCGACGAATTCGACGGTGTTGAGTTGACCAGTCTCGAAGCAACCCTCGAGACGGCTGATGTCGTCTCAATCCATGCCTCGAAAACGCCCGAGACGATCCACCTACTCGACGGCGAGCGCCTTGCGACGCTCCCAGACGGCTGTTTGCTGGTCAACGCTGCTCGCGGTGCAATCGTCGATGAGGGCGCTCTCGTCGCGGAACTTCAATCTGGCCGGATTACGGCGGCGCTCGACGTGTTCGAGGCTGAACCGCTTTCGGAGACGAGTCCGCTCCGAGACCTCGAGAACGTCGTTCTCGGTCCACACGTCGCGGGTTCGCCGGTCCGCCATCGGCTGACAGAAACGGTTATCGCCGAGATTGAACGCTTCACCGCCGGCGAACCCCTGCAGCATCGCCACTCCCGCGAACGCTACGAGCGAATGACCCGCGACCAACTCGAAACTGAGGACGCAACACACGCGAGTTGACACTCATGGAGATACGACACCTCACCACGGCAGACGTTCCCGCGGCGCTGGAACTCGTAAAGCAGGCTGGCTGGAATCAGGTCTCCGCCGACTGGCATCGACTGCTCGATCTCGAGCCTGACGGTTGTTTTGGCGGCTACGTCGACGGCGACCTCGTCGCGACCACAACGTTGTGTACGTACGACGGAAGCGAGCACAAGTCAGCAGAGTGTGGCAACGGGCCCGTCCTAACTGATACCGGTTGGATCGGCATGGTGTTAGTCCATGAGGACCACCGACGAAACGGTTATGGGGGCGCAATCGTCGATCACGCGCTCGAGGCGGCCAATGACCGCGGCGTTACCCTTGGACTCGACGCGACGGACGCTGGCCGTCCGCTGTACCGTCGTCGTGGATTCGTCGACGTGTGTCCAATCGAGCGGTGGGCCGGCGTTCCGACGTCGACCCCCGATTCGCAGTACGACGGTACTGGCTCGAGGGAGTGGATCGACCTCGATTCACGGCTGATCGACGAACTTTGTGCGTTTGATCAGCGATCGTGCGGCGTCGACCGCAGTGCCCTCCTTCAGCACTTACTCACCTCGAGCGACGTCGCGGGCGTTGGTGTTCGCGACGATGACGGTATCCGGGGCTATGCGATTGCCCGACCGGGTCGGGAATCTGGACAGATTGGGCCGCTCGTCTCTTCGCGACCTGCGGACGCTCCGGTTTTGCTCGCTCGAGCGAGCGCCCTACTCGAGCAAGACGCTGTGTTGCTGGATGTGCTCGCTGTCGACGCGGTGGCCGACACTCTCGAGCGACTGGGACTGGAGTGCCAGCGTAGACTGACGCGAATGACAGCACCCAATCCGAAACAACTGCTGGTCGATCCAGACGTGATTGCGGCTGCCGGATTCGAATTCGGCTGAGTGCGCTCTGAACGGGAGAGACGTTTCCTCGAGCGTCCAACCGTACCCTTTATCCCGGTTCCGAACGCTTCTCAGGATGTACTCCGATGACCGACTCACAGACTATTTACGACGAACTCGGCGTTCCGCCGGTCGTCAACGCAGCGTCGACGAAGACCCGAATTGGCGGTAGCTTGATCCGCCCAGAAGCGGTCGAAGCAATGTCTCGAGCCGCGGAATCGTTCGTCCGGATTTCGGACCTGCAAGCACGCGCGAGCGAACTGATCTCGGACGTGACGGGCTCGGAGGCGGGCTACGTCGCAAGCGGGGCTGCTGCGTGTCTCACGCTTGGGACGGCCGCCTGTATGGCTGGTGACGACCTGGGTGCAATGAACCGTCTTCCACACACTGGCGACGATGTCCCGAACGAGGTCATCATGCCTCGTGCTCACCGCAACGGCTACGACCACGCGATCCGCATGGCCGGCGCGGAGATTGTCGACGTCGGGAACAACGACAACCACCTCGGAACCGGTTCGAAGAACACAGAGCTGTGGGAGATCGAAGACGCCATCAACGAGAACACGGCCGCTGTCGGCTACATGCAAAAGTCCTACTCCCAGCCCGAACTCGAAGACGTGTGCGAGGTCGCCCACGCATATGACGTGCCGGTCATCGTCGACGCCGCCGCCGAACTCCCGCCGACAGACAACCTGACACGGTTCATCGATGAGGGTGCGGACCTCGTCGTCTTCAGTGGTGGGAAGGCCATTCGTGGGCCCCAGACGACTGGGATCCTTGCCGGGAAGCAGGAACTCATCGAATCGGCCGCCCTCCAGCATCTCGACATGCACGTCGCAGAGGAGGTTTGGGAGCCACCGACTGACCTGATCGATCTCGAAAAGTACGCTGGCGTACCTCGCCAGGGTATCGGACGCCCGCTCAAGTCTGGCAAAGAGGAACTGGCAGGCCTCATCCGCGCACTCGAGTTGTTCATCGAGGAAGATCACGACGCGCGGATGCGGGAGTGGAGCGACCGAACCGAGCTGATGGCCGAATCGCTGCGTGAGGAACCCGGCCTGTCGATTACGGTAACTGAGGGCGAAAAGACTGCAGTCGCCCCAGAGGTGTTTGCTCGGATTGACCCAGACGCTGCCGGCATTGACGCTGAAACGCTGGTCGGTGAACTCCGTCGGGAGAACCCTCGAGTGTTTGTCGGGCCCGACCATCTCCACGAGTCCGCGTTTACGGCCAATCCGATGTGTCTTACGGACGAGGAAGCCGAGTACGTTGTCGAGCGCGTGCGATCGTATCTCGACTGATCACGTATTGGTATCATTTTGCGCTCATAAAGACTAAGCGGAGCCACCCGGATTACTATACGAGATACGATGCCAACCTTTGATGTCCGTATTCCGGAGGACCCTCTTCGGATCCTCGTACTCGGCGCACACATCGACGACTGCGAGTTCACGATTGGCGGTACCGCCTACAAGTACGCCCAGCAAGGCCACGACGTGCGATTCGTCTCAATGACGAACGGCGAGGCCGGCCACCACGAAATCGGTGGGATTGAACTGACCCGCCGCCGACAGTCCGAAGGGCGTGACTCGGCTGAAATCCTCGGCGTCGAGTACACGTTCCTTGACAATCATGAGGGCGAACTCCGGCCGACGATCGACAACCGCAACGAAGTAATCGAACTCATCCGCGAGTACGAACCCGACTTGGTTCTCACCCACCGACCGAACGACTACCATCCGGATCACCGCTACACCTCCGATTTGGTCCAAGACGCCGCCTACATGGTCACAGTCCCGAACATCTGTACCAACACACCACACCTGACGTATAATCCGGTCATCTGCTACCTCCAGGACGACTTTCAGAAGCCGACACCGTTCGACCCAGACGTCGTTGTCGGCATTGACGACGCAGTTGAGACCAAACTCGACGCACTCCACCAGCACGAATCCCAAATGTACGAGTGGCTGCCGTACAACGTCGGTAAACTCGAGGAGGTTCCCGAAGGTGATGACGCGCGACGAGAGTGGCTCGCCGAGGAGAACCTGCAGCGGTTTTCGAAAATCGCTGATCGGTTCCGTGACCAGTTAATCGACCGCTACGGCGAAGAGCGCGGCTCGGAGATTCAGTACGCCGAGGCATTCGAACACTGTGAGTACGGTGGACAGCTAACCGACGAAAACCGCGACGCACTGTTCCCGATCGAATGACGCGCCATGGGGTCGACTCTGCCAGCCGACGTGCAAACAGAAGCGATTGCGAACCGATGGTGATCAGATGAAACTCGTCCCGCCTGCCGAGGCGATCGCCCGGAAATTCCCCGAGTCGGTCGTGTTCGTCGTCGCGCCTGATCCCGACGGGGGCGAGCCGAACGTGATGCCGGCCGGCTGGAGCATGTTCACCTCGAATGAGCCGCTGATGCTTTCCGTCAGTGTCGGCCTCGAGAACTACACGCACGACTGTCTCCAGCAGGCCGAGGAGTTTGGTATCGCCTTCCCGAGTGCCGCCCAGCGGGACGACATCGTCTTCTGTGGTTCACACTCCGGAGCCGATGTCGACAAACTCGCTGGGTCAGATCTGGAACTCGCCGAACCCGCGGCGATTTCGATGCCTATACTGGAGGACGCTGCGGCGTGTTTCGAGTGTACCCTCGAGGGAACGTTGCTGACCGGCGACCACCGAATTTTCGCAGGCGACGTCGTCGCCGCGCACGTCTCCGAAACGTACGAGGAGAAAGTAACGAACCTCGGACGAGCATGGAGTGACGGTCCCGACCGGTTCCGGACACTCTCGGAACTGCTCGAGTAAATCTGTCTTTTTCGAGTCCACACCGCTAGCGATTGCTCTCGGATCTCCCACCGACGAGCGATGCGTCGCAGTGTTGCAATGCCATCTGTCGGGCGGACCGCGCTCGGGCGCTCGTTTCGCCCTTTCGCGTTGAACTCCTCAACCGAGTGGTTCCCCTTCTGGAGAGCTATTATAATCGAAGACAGTCACCGATACTTATTTATCAGGATATGGTGATTGTTTGCATGACTCATGCGAGCGTATCGACCCGAGCACTCGAGCGAGCGGAACGAAGAGACGAACACCAGCGACCCCGCTATCGGCGAGGGCAATCCATCACGTCGGTCGGTCCTGCGCGCCGTCGGCGCGTCAACAGCGGCCATCAGCGGACTCGCCGTGGCGGGAACGGCTGCGGCGAGCGGGGAGTACGACACCGTCGTCAATCTGGTAGACGACTTCGGTGCCGATCCGACGGGCGAGGAACCGATCAACGACGCCCTCGACGACGCAGTCCGAGACGACACGAAAGTCATCTTTCCGAGCGGGACCTACTTCGTCGGCGAGAACGGCTTCCACCGCTGGGATTTCGGGGACGGTATCGAAGGCGAGCGCGTCTCGAACGTTGCGTTCGTCGGCGACGGCGAGGTGACGCTTGTCCCAGACTCGGAGATCAATGACTTCATTTTCGCGCTTTGGGGTGACGACATTCACATCGAGGGGTTCCACATCGACGAGACAGCGGAGGATACGGCCGTTGGATTGTCCCACCAGTGTGAGAAGCGTCTCGTCATCCGTGATATCACATTCGAGGGCGTCTCGGATACAGAGGGCGCACTGACCAAACTCGGTCCGGGAGTCACCGATCCGGACGGAACAGCGGTCGTCGAAGAGCTACACATTCCGGACGGTTCGACGGACTACACCGATCACACGGCAGTCTGGGTGTTCCCCGAACACGCGGGCGACATTCACTTCAAGCGGTGCTCAATTCAGGGGATGTCCGACAACGCACTCTATGGCTCACCGCCCGGTATGCCAGACGGCGGCGGCGGATCCGTCCGCGTCGAGAACTCGTTTTTCAAGAACAACAACGTGACTGCGATTCGGCTCGGCACGTCTGGCAGCTATGCGAAGAACTGTACCGTCGTCACCGAAGAAGACGAAATTCCGCCGAACCCCCAGGGTGCGATTACGAGTCGAGCCGGCTGGGTCTGGTACGACTTCGATGGCACCTACGAGAACATCAACGTGATTCACGACCACCCAAACGGCGAAGGCATCCTTGATCACGACGACGAGACACGCAATCTCTCGCTCGAGGTGCGCAACTGTCGGTTCGAGATGAACAACGATGGCTCGAATGCCCTCCGGTTTACCGATCCGGGCGTTGAAAAACTCACGCTGAGAAACGTCAGTGTTACCGGTGAGGCTGGCGACGGTACCGCCGTTGCGCTTGGCAACTGTGAGGTCGACGCGAACAACCTCTGTCTTACACAAACTGGCGACGATAGGGACGGTATCAGCATCTCGAGCGTTACTGGGACGATCGGCCAGTCGATGATCGATGTCACCGGCGAAGAGCTGGTCGAAGACGACGACAGCGACGTCGATGTCCGGAATCTCCGTCAGAACGGAAACTGCCCGCCCGCACAGGAGCCCCACCCGCTAGCGGAGTAATCGACACGTTCAGTGTCCAAAGGATCTTTTTCGCGGACTGTTCTCTCGCCGCTAAGGAGACTGTATCTGCCGATGGACTCTCGAGTGCGATCGATCAACGTGGTGTTCGAGAGAACGAGTCGTGCCAGTTTGACTGAGAATTACTCGTCGTCTTCGGACTCTTCGTCGTCGTCGGCTTCCTCATCGTCATCGGTGCCATCGTCTGCGTCCCCGTTTGCATCGACTGTCAGCGTCACCTCTTCGTCTTCGGACTCTTCGACGGTGACCTCCTCTTCGACGGCATCAAATTCGTCCTCGAGACTCTCGACGGTGATCGTGTAGTCGTCGGGTTCGACGGGGATCCCTTCGACGCCTTCCTCGACGATCTGTCCGTCTTCGATGTTCTCTTGATACGTGTACGATCGTGGCTGTTCGTGGGCCTCGATCGTGATTTCGATGTCCTCTGAGACTGGTTCGCCGTCTTCGTCTTCGATTGAGACGTAGAGTCGCTGCTCGTCTTCTTCAAGTTCTTCTTCGTCGCCGTTTTCAACGTCTTCTTCGGGTTCGTCATCGCCGTTTTCGTCGCCGGGTTCGTCGTCTGGAGCATCATCGTCGTCGGCACAGCCCGCAAGCGACGCTGTCAGGACGGCACTCGCTCCGATAACTACGCTACGCCGGGATCTCTCTGCGTCGAACATACACTCGAGTTTGTCTAACAGGGTGAAAACGTTTTGGTTGTTGCACCGACGATCGAAAGATCCCTTCCGTTGATACATGCGCAGCGGCCAACGTTGTCAATGCTAGAACACAAACTATAACGAGCCGTGTGAACAGTTAGTCTAACGAATGATCGACTGCCACTTTCACATCTGGAGTCAAGATGTCTCGACGCCAGAAAAACGCGCCGAACGCGCTGAACAGTTCCGCCGCGAGGCCGACACGCTTGGTATCGAGCGAACCTGTCTCATTGGCGAGATCGGCGACACCGTCGAAGCGTGTCGAGAACACAACCGTACCGTCGCCAAATTCGTCACGGAACACCCCGATCTCTTCTACGGGTGGGCGCGAGTTCATCCCGCCCTCGGCGAGGAGGGGGTCGAAGAGTTCCGTCGTGCGGTCGAAGAAGATGGACTGGTCGGATTCAAACACCACTTCGTCGGCACGGAGATCAACATCACCGATCCGGAGTTCCAGCCGTTTGCGAAGGCGGCCGTCGAGATGGACGTCCCGATCATCTCTCACGTGATGCAAAACGAAGAGCCGTACCCAACTGAGCGCCCCAGTGAGGCGCGCTCCGAGGACGTGGTCGAACTCGCCGAGCAGTTTCCTGACCTACAACTTATTTCAGCGCACATCAGCGCCGGGGGCAACTGGGAACACCGCATTAGGAACATCGCTCCCTACGATAACGTCTACCTCGACTTGAGCGGCAGCAACTGCGAGGTCGGTCAGATCGAACTGGCCGCCGAACTTCTCGGTGTCGACCGACTCCTCTTTGGCACAGACACCTGGCTGTCCGTCTGTGCCGGCAAACTCGAGGCCGCGACCTTGCCGCCTGAGGATCGAGCCGAAATCGCGTACAACTTCGAGCACCTGCTCCACGACGGCGTCGAGAACAAACTCACGGCCGACGAGCGTGAGGTCCGGATCGACCAGGCAACAGAGCGATTCGCTGATCTCGATATTCCCTACGACGAACAGATCGTCGACGCGAACGCCTATGTCGGTGAGTGGCCGTTTTACCCCTTCGATGCCACCGTGGAGGACCTGCTCGAGCGAATGGACGACAACGGCGTCGATCAGGCTCTCGTCTCTTCACTCGAAGCGGTGTTCTACCGCAATCCACAGCACGGCAATCGCAAACTCGTCGACGACATCGAGGGCCACGAAGACCGGCTACACCCATTCGCGACGATCGATCCGACGGTCCCTGGCTGGGAAGATGACTTCCGAACGTGCATTGAGGATCTCGAGATGCGCGGTGTACGGTTGCTTCCGGCCTACCACGACTACGATCTCAACGCGCCGGAAGCGCAGGCGCTGCTCGAGCGCTGCGCCGAATTCGACGTACCCGCGATGATCGTTCCTGCGCTTGAGGATCAGCGGGGCCGCCACTCGCGGGTCGAACTCAAATATTTTGAGGGGATGGGACAGGCCAAACACTGGCGCGATGATGCAGTCGACGACCTAATCGAACTTCTGCTCGCGGTGCCCGAAACGGATGTGATCGTCGCCGGGGCTTGGAGCAGCGGCGCGCGCATAATTCGGGAAACGACGACCGTCGACCGGCAAGACGTCTGGCTCAACAACACCGTGCGGACGGGTGAGACACTGCTAGTGATCGACGACCTGTTCAATTACTGGACCCAGACGCAGGGAGAGGGCATCCTCGAGGAGATCGGTACCGAGCACCTCGTCATGGGGCCACAGCTTCCGATGAAATACTTCGAATCGTTCTACAACTACACGAAACACCTTCCGACAAGCGAGGCGCAGAAAGATCGCGTCCGTAGCGAGAACGTACTGGCGCTGCTTGGTGAGGGCGTAACTGACGACTGATCGACGCTATTTCTCGCCCTCAAGCGGCGTCCCTTCGATCGTCCCATCCGGCGAGACGTCCGAGACGCTCTCGAGGCCGCCGTAGGTCGTCGCAGTGAACTCGGCTTCGACAGTCTCGCCGGGTTCGAGTTCTTTCATCGTTCCGTTCTCGCGCTGGACATCGGGGTCGCCGGGGTAGGCCGTCGTCGGCTCGAGGCCGACGTTGTAGTTGCGGTTGAACCACGGGGACTCGTGGAACCCGCCGAACGGTTGCCAGTACCAGAGACTCTCGAACGGCTCGAGCGGGAACGTAAGCGCAAAGCCGAGATCGATATCCGGATTCGTGAGCGCGTACCAGCCGTCTGCCATATCGACCGCGAACGATTGGTCGTGAATCGTCGAGTCCTCGGGCGGAATCTCTCGAAGATCGACTGTGGTGCCGTCCCGGCCGGGCGCGTGTGGCCACTCAAACTCGACGTCGCCCTCGAGGCGTGCGTTCGGGAACGCGTCGCCATACTTGGGGTTGACGCCGGTCGCGTCCGGTAGGTCGAGCCGCGCGGCCGATGAGAGTAGCGGCTGCCCCAGCGTGACGTGTTGCTGCCAGACGTACTCGAGGGGGCGTTCGCCCCGATTCGTCACGGATTCCTCGATCTCGAGGCGGGAGTCGCCGGCTGGCAGGGTCAGATCACGCTCGACGACGAACGGGTAGCGAGTGAGCTCGACCGTGAGACGCAGAGTCACTGCCTCGCCGTCGTCTCGGACGACTTCTGCATCCCAGGGGAGCAGGGCGCTTTCGCCGTGCTGACCGTAGGCGCTGCCGTCAAACTCCCAGCCGCCGCCAGCGACAGGGAGATTAACCTGCCAGCCGCCGGGGTAGTGCTCGTTCCAACCCGTTTCAGCGGCCGTTGGGACGTACCGACTTTCGGGCGGCGTCCAGTTGTGTGGCGTCCGCCAGAGGACGTCAACATCGGTCCGTTTGTCACGGAACTCGACGATGTCGCCGCCTTTGCCGGGCAAGACGAGCACCCGTAGCGCTGAATTCTCGAGGATGACGGCGTCGATGCCGCGGTAGGTGAAATCGGTCGAGATGCGCGGCCCGGTTTGCCCGCGGAGGCCGGATTCGTCGCCGGGGATCATCGTCGCCCCTCCACGTTTCGGCGTCGCGCACCGACGCGTTCGGCGAGCGCAGTCGCGGTCGTCAGGATACGTTCGGGCGTCGAGGACGCGTAGCGGCCGTCTTCGAAGGACTGCCAGGCCTCGTAGCCCCCTTCGGCGAGGATTCGCTTGGTCGGCAGATAGCCCGTGTTGTTCGCGTAGCCAGCGACCCACAGCGGGGCAGCCAACTCGTCTTTCAGCGCGAGCGAGTAGTCGGCGACAACCTCGCCCGACAGCGAGACGAACGTCAGGTCCGTTCCGAAACCGATCGCCTGGAGCGGGTACGGCCGGCGATCAGTAACCTCCCCGCCGATCTCGTTTTGTGCGTCTTCCGGGGGCTCGAGAACGTCGAGTGCGACGGTATCAGCCGCGAGTTTCAGGGGACCACGAACCGGCTTCGGCTCAGTAACGAGTGCGCGTTCGACGGCCGTCACCGCGGTATCGGCGTGGCGGTGAACGAGTTCGCGACTCCCCTGTGGGTAGGCCTTCTGGTCGCCCGCACAGCCGATGACGAAAACGGCGGTGGCCTCGGGATAGCGCTCCTCTAACTCCTCCATGGCGTAGCCCGGCCAGTCGCCGTTGACCTCGTTGCTGTAGGCCATCCCGACCGTCGGGTGACAGGCGTAGCCGAACAGGATCGCCTTCGTCGTCCCGTCGGGCCGCTCGGCGGTCAACACGGGCAGATCGTGATCGACGGGACCGTCCGGGTCAGGATCGAAGCCGATCCCGTCCTCGATCGGCCGTCGGCGGTTCATCGCGATGCCACACTTCGCGCGATAGTGGGACAGCGACGCGGGCTCGAGGTCTTCGAGCGCTTCCCCAATCACCGCCACCAGCTGCTCGTCGACGAACTCGCGGTAGGACTCGATCAGTTCCATGTCACGGTCGTAGTCCGGCTCGAGTCCCTCGGCATGGACGTCGTAATCCGGGCCGTAGTGGGTGTGACTCGGGACGATGAACAACGACTCGGGCTTGAGGTCCCATCGCTCGGCGCACTCGCGCTCGAGGAACTCCCGCTGCGTCTCGAACAGAAACAGGAGTTCGAACGAAAGAACGAGGAGTCGCTGTCCCGTGTGGTCCTCGAGGGCAATCGCTCGCGCTCGGATGTCGTTTTCGACGCCGTCCATCGGTCCGTCGCGGGCACCGAAGCCGATGAGATGGTGCGGGTCGTCCGCGTCGGGCGTGATCGGAACCGTCGCTGTCCCGATCTGCCACTCAGCGTGCCGGTCGGCTGTTGCAGGTGGATCTTGCTTGGCCATACTCGTCTATCCGTGGTCGAGCGTCGATAATAAAGGTACGCTCCGGATGCACACTCGGCGGCAGGTGGTGGTCTTCGGACCGAGTGGCGCTCAAATCACTCTCTCGCTCCCGAACTGTACGGAAACAGTTCGTCGACGTCGGCCGCATCCAGTTCGACAAGGAACTCTGCGAGCCAGTCGGCCGCACCGTCGACCAGCGCCTCACCTTTCGCTGCCGAACTCTCGCGAGTCTCGCCACCGCCGACTTCGGGGTGATAGGCGTCCCAGCGCGGCACAAAGTATACTTGATCGCCCTCGAGTCCCTCAATCGTTGGCTCTCGAATTTCGAACTCGTCGAACTCGTCTTCCCGGACGAGATCTTCCCGTAGGTGCAACATCCGCGAGCTTTCGCTCTCGCCGCCGTGGACAGACGGATGCTCGAGTTCGTCCTCGATCTCATCGGGGATTGCGTCTGTCGTGCTCGTCAGGCAGACGAACGCCCCCTCGCCAGGAGGGTGGCGGTCAGCATGTTCTCGGAGGGCCGCCCGCAGCGCGGCCGGGTTCCCGCCGTGACCGTTGACGAAGAGGATCTTTCGGATGCCCTCCGCCTCGAGCGCTTCGATCATGTCGAGTGCGATATCCATGAGCGTGCGGACACCGATGCGACAGGCGAAGGGGAACGCTTTGAAGTTCACGTTGTTCCCGATCGGCAGCGTCGGGTACTTGAGGACGCGTGCACCCTTCTCGTTGGCGCGCTCGACGGCGCGGCGGCAGACGGCTTTGGTCTGGAAGACGTCGGTCCCGTAGGGCAGATGCGGGCCGTGGGGCTCCGTCGAGCCGAATCCGACGACCACGACCTCTGGTTCGAGGCGCTCGACGTCTTCGACGGTCATCTCCTCGATGATGCCGGAGGGGTGATCGCCCCTCGTTTCATCTAGTTTCGCGTCCCCGTCCGCGTCTTCCGTCTGATTTCGATCCGACATCGCGACAACTCAGTCGTCCCCGGTTCGCTCTCGCAGCGTTGCGCCGACCAGATCCCCCTCGAGATAGCTGCCGACGTCGCCGTTCTCGAGCGCCTCGGCGACGGTCTCGAGCGCTCCGCGGTAGCCCGCTAACGTTGCCTCGACGTCAGATTCGCTATGGCTGTAGGTCGGGATGTGACTGCCCGTGTAGAGGACGCCGTTTTTGTGGGCTTCCTGCATGAACAGACTCCGCAGGAGGCGGTCAATGTCGGTGTCGTCGGTCGGCGCTGCGGTCGCGATCTCGTCTGCGAATCCGATCGAAAATCGCGGCGGGTAGCCCGTCGCCTCGGTGACGTCCTCGAGGCCGAGGTCGGCGGCCAGTTCGTTGTAGCCGTCTCGAAGCTGTTCGCCGATATCGAAGATGTGCTCGTGGACCGGCTCTTCCTGCAGTACCGAGAGGGTGGCGTCGGCGGCCGCCAGCGGCACGGCGTCGCCCGCGTAGGTCATCGAGTAGAAGAAATCGTTGTGGTCGATGACTTCCATGAACTCGCGTTTCCCGGCCAGCGCTGCAATCGAGTAGCCGTTTGCCATCGCCTTTGCGAAACAGGTCAGATCCGGCGTCACGTCGAAGTATTCCTGTGCGCCACCGGGTGCAAACCGGAAGCCGGTCAGCACCTCGTCGAACACCAGCAGAGCGTCCTCGCGGTCGGCGAGTTCACGCACCTCCTCAAGGAAGTCGTCCTCTGGTGGCTCGAGATTGACTGGCGTCGTGACGATTGCAGCCACGTCATCAGGGTTGTCCTCGAAGATCTGTTCAACACTCTCGATATCGTTGTACTCGAAGGATGCGGTGTACTCGCTGACGGGATCGGGGATGCCGGCGCTCATGCTGTCGTTGTTGCTCATCCAAATATCCGGCCAGCCGTGATAGCCCTGGGTCGCGACGACGTCACGGCCAGTGTAGGCGCGGGCGAGCTTCGCTGCGAGCGTGGTGACGTCGTTGCCACTCTTGGCGAACTTCACCATCTCGGCGCAGGGGACCATATCGACGATTTTCTCGGCGACGTCCAAATGCAGCGGATGCTCCATCGTGTACATCGTCCCATCCTCGAGTTGCTCTGTTACAGCGTCGGTGACAGCGGGATAGTTGTGGCCCAGCAGGATTGGCCCCAGTGCAGCGTTACAATCGACGTACTCGTTGCCGTCGACATCCCACAGTCGGCTCCCCTCAGCTCGCTCGATGTGCGTGGGTGAGACACCTTGGACGAACTGCGTCGGGCTTTTGCTGCCAGTATGAGAGGCGCCCGGAACGAGCCGGCGCGCTCGCTCCGCGAGATCTCTCGATCGCTGTACGGATCGCTCGCTCGAGATTGTCTGCTGACCGTCGGACATTAGGTACCAAATCACAACACAGTGTGATAAGCGCTTCGCTGCTGTAAACTCCAAACGAGGACAGTATAAGTCTCTGACCAGAGTGACCGCATCCGTCAGCCATCTCTCACCCCGGTAGATTAATACACTCGAGCACTGACCCGTACCTGGACACGATTCACATGCGAGCGATTGTCACGAATGGCGAGGGCGACAGTTGGGAGGAGACACGAGACCGACCGGAACCCAGTGAGGGTGAGGTGCTGGTGAAAATACGCGCGGTTGGAATCTGCGGGAGCGACATCGGGTTGATCGACGGTGGTGGGCCACCCTGGAAGGACCTGCCCGTCGTTCCAGGCCACGAAGTCTGTGCAGAGGTGGTCAAACTCGGCGCAGGCGTCGACTCGCCGTCAGTCGGAGACCGCGTCGCACTTCACCAGTTCATCTACTGTGGCACCTGTTCCGCGTGTCGCGAGGGCCGCTACTACCAGTGTGATGAGATCCAGGAAATCGGCTTCTCGCTGGATGGGGGCTACCGCGAGTACGCCGCTGTCCCCGCGTACACGCTAACACCAATCCCCGACTCGGTGTCGGATCTCGAGGCCTGCCAAATCGACTCGGCGGCCTGTACGCTCCACGCGATGGATCGGATCGACATCTCGGTGTCCGACACCGCCGCGGTGCTCGGTCCCGGTGCGCTCGGACTCTTCGGAGTGCAACTCCTCCGGGCAAAGGGCGTCGACGACGTGATTCTCACAGGCACCCGGCCGGAGCGCCTCGAGGCGGGCCGGGAACTCGGAGCGAACAAGACGATCAACGTCCGCGAGACCGACCCTATCGAGGCGATCATGGAGTACACGGATGGAGCGGGCGTTGAGGTCTGCGTCGAGGCCGCAGGTGCCGGCGATGTTGTGAACACGAGTCTGAAGGTCGCGGCGAATCAGGGCCAAGTCGCGCTGACTGGCGTCTTCGATGCGAGCCGAGAGATCGATCCAGACGATATCGTGCTCAAGGAACTGACCGTCGTCGGCGGCGTTACGGCTGCCCACGCGGTCGAAGACGTGATCGAACTCTTCGAGCGCGGCGATCTCACCGTCGACGGCATCGTCACCCACGAGTTCCCACTCGCAGAGTACGAAGAGGCCCTCGAGACGGTCCGTAACCGACGCGACGGTGTCGTAAAGGCAGTTCTTCGCCCCTAAACTACGCTGTCGGTTCAGCGAGCGCCACTGTTATGTGATCTCATCTCAACGTGGACAGTATGCCGACCCGACCGAACATCCTGCTTGTGATGACTGACCAGCACCGTGGCGACTGCATTGGTGCTGACCCGAACGTTCCGAAAGACGCTGACGGCCGACCGCTGATCCACACACCGAACATCGACAGCTTCGTTGAGGACGGCGCGCTGTTCTCTCGTGCGTACACGCCCTCGCCGTCGTGTATTCCGGCCCGCCGAAGCCTGTTGACCGGCCAGACGCCCTCGACCAACGGCGCGCCCGGCTGGGTGACGACTCCCTGGGAGTTCGATCGGACACTCCCCAGCGAACTCCGCGATGCGGGGTATCAGACTAAACTCACCGGCAAGATCCACTCCATCCCGCCACGGAGCAACGTCGGCTTCGAGAGCATGGACCAACACGAGGCGCTGTTCGCCCACGAAAACGATGACTACACGCGCTGGCTCGAGAGCGAGACTGGCGGCGCAGACGAACTCGCACATGGTCTCGGGCGCAACTCGTGGGACCCCCGCCCGTGGCATCTGGATGAATATCACCACCCGACGAACTGGACGACCCGAAAGGCGCTCGAGTTTCTCGACCAGCGCGACGAGACGCGCCCGTTCTTCCTGAACCTCTCCTACGTCCGGCCGCACACGCCGTTCGATCCGCCCCAGCCCTACTGGGATATGTACGTCGATCGCGACATGCCCGACCCATACATGGGCGATTGGGCCGACGACGTCTACGGCGAGAAGATCCCCGACTATCCCGCAATCGACGCGTGGGTTGCCGATCTTTCGCCGACGGTTATCCACCGCGCCCGCGCAGCCTACTATGGACTCATCACTCAGATCGACCACCAACTCAAGCGCGTGTTCGACAAGCTGATGATGATGGGCGAACTCGAGAACACGTTCGTTCTGTTCATCTCCGACCACGGCGAGATGCTCGGCGATCACTATCTCTGGCGCAAGTCCTACGGCTACGAGGGCTCGTCTCGCATCCCCATGCTGATGCAGTTCCCCGAGTCGATGGAGCTGCCCCGCAAACAGATCATCGACCAGCCCGTCGGCCTCGAGGACGTCATGCCGACGCTGCTGTCGATCGCCGGCGAATCGGTGCCGGACTTCGTCGAGGGGCGCAACCTGCTGGATCTCGTCCACGACCCCGACCGGGAGGACTGGCGCGAGTGGTACCATGGCGAGCACAGTCCCGGCAGCTACGATCCGGAGAACGCCACCCAGTACGTAATCAGCGATCAGATGAAGTACATCTGGAACCAGGTCACCGGCGAGGAACTCCTGTTCGACCTCGAGGAAGATCCCGGCGAGGAGACAGATCTGACCGACGATGGCGAGTACGCCGACGACCTCGAGCGAGGGCGGGACGCGATGGTTGATCGCCTCACCGGCCGACCGGAAGGATTCGTCGAAGACGGTGATCTGTCGACGATAGAGCCGGGCGATGAGGACGTTGGCGATCCGGACGACTGTAGTTCGGACAGCTGAGCCGGGACCGCCGCGAGCACAAACTCTTTATCCCATCGCGAGTGCTCTTATCCATGGTACTAACAGCCATACAGCTGTTTACGCTCAGCGATGTTGAGGAGTCAGTCCCGGACAGTATCGACCGCGTCGGCGACACGTCGTTTGACGGCGTCGAGTTTTACGACGCACAGCTGGATGCCCTCGCAGACGACGAAACGCTTCGACGAACCCGCGACGCGTTGGCGGCCACTGACCTCGAGGTCGCCGCGTCCCACATCGGCGTCGAGCGCCTTGAGTCCTCACTCGAGGACGTGGTCAGTGTCTGCACCGAGATTGGGTGTTCGACGCTCGTCATTCCAACGTACGACACCGACGCATTCGAGACACGCGAGGGAATAATCGACGCTGCCGACCGAATCGCTGGGCTGGCTGCAGAGCTCGAAGCGCACGGTATCGACTTGCTGTATCACAACCACACCTTCGAGTTCGATGAGGTTGACGGCGATACCGCGTTTGAGATATTTGTCGAGGCGTCCAACGGTCGGTTTGGCTTCCAGCCCGATGTTGGGCTCGCAACCCACGCCGACTACGACGCGCTGGCCCTGTTGGATCTCGTCGCTGACCGATCGCCGATCGTGCATCTCACCGATTCGGTGCCAGACGACGATGCAGCGTTGCACGCCGATGTCGGGGAGGGAGTCGTCGACGTCGAAGCCTGCGCTGACGCCGCCACAGCAATCGGTGCTGAGTGGATCGTCTGCGAGAACGGTGTGACTGACGACCCAATCGCGGCGCTCGAGCATGGCAGCGAGGCGTTTGAGTCGCTGGCAAATCGGGACTAATACGTCGACGAGATTCGCACCGGGTGCAAAAAGCAAGGATTGAAGTTACGGTTTGACGTACGTGCCATGAGTTGACATATCTATGTCGAACAGAGTATCAGTTCACAATCCAAATGCCTGTTACAACGGGTATACGTTGTTTGCCGAATCGTACGAGCATCCCGAAAAAAGCCCGGATGGAACCGGAACGGTCTACCTCATCGATATGGAGGGGCAGCCAGTCCACCGCTGGGAGGTAGAGACGGCACTTCAGTCGCACTGTCGGCTGTTGCCGAACGGTAATTTGCTGTATCCGACTCGCGACCGATCGGATATCGAACAGGCTGGGTTACGGGAACTTGACCCTGATGGCGAAGTCGTCTGGTCGTTCCACTGTCGGATCGATCACGATTACCAGGTCCTCGAGGGTGATCACATGCTGTTACACACGATCAGAGATTCGATGACACCCACGATTGGCCCTGAACTCAAACGCAATCCCTACATCGTCGAGATCGACCGCAAGAAAAACCTCCATTGGGAGTGGGACGGCGCGGACCACTACGACGACCTCCGCGAGCATCTTCCTGACGATGAGTGGGAGTACGTCGCCCACCGTATCGAGAGCGAGTATCCCTTCGACTGGGCTCACAACAACACGCTCGAGGTCATCCCCGAGAACGAGACGGCCAAAATCGAGCGCGAACGCGGCGGCCCGGTCCGGTTCGAACCTGGCAATATCGTCTTCTCTTACCGCTCGATCGACGTTATCGGTGTCATCGACTATCCCAGCGGCGAGATCGTCTGGGCGTGGGGGCCGGACGAACTCGACGGCCAACACCTTCCGCACGTCCTCGAGAATGGGAACCTGTTGATCTTCGATAATGGGGCCGAGCGCGGCTACTCGCGGGTGATCGAACTTGATCCACTCACTGAGGAAATCGTCTGGGAGTACACTGGTTCACCGAAATCGTCGTTCTACAGCCCGTTCATCTCCGGTGCTCGTCGCCTTCCTAACGGCAACACGCTAATCTGTGAAGGAAGTGAGCGCCGACTATTCGAAGTGACATCGGACGGCGAGATCGTCTGGGATTTCGTCAGTCCGTTCGCCGAAACGGGCTCGCTCGGAACCGTCTACCGCTGCCAACGCTACTCGCCGGAGTACGTCGAACCACTGCTCGAGTCGATCTGAACGAGGTAATTGCAGAAACAACCCCAGCGTAAAACCGCTGGTTAGTCCAGTAGCGTCTCCGTATTAGCCTGGATTTTTCGGATCGCGTCCGCAACTGACCGAATTCCGTCTTCCTCGGCCAGCAATACCTCGTGAGGGTAAGTGATGTTCGTCTCACACAGTTCCTCGACGCCTGGCAGATGGCGAGTCGGATAGTTCGGTAGATCGACGTCGTCTGGAACCAATCGACCAACCTCTTCGCGGTAAAAGGCCGGCTGGCGGTACAGCGGCATTTCGTACCCTTCTCCGACCGGGACGCCTTCCGCCTGTAGCGCCTCGATGAACGTCTCCCGTGGAAGGCCGTCGAACGCCGCCGAATCGTACCGGAAATTCTCAATACAGTACCCACGGGCAGTGATCCGCTCGTCACGAGGTTTCGTCTGAATTCCCTCGATGTCCGCGAGTTCAGCGAGCAGAATCTCCTCGTTTCGTTCACGGGTTTGGTTCTCCGCTTCGAGCGTCTCGAGTTGGCCCAGTGCGAGGGCGGCCTGGAGTTCTGAGAGTCGCGCGTTCGTCGAGAGTCGGTAGTGGTAATATCCTGTTGCACCCTGCCGACGGCCGATGTTGTGCATGAGGCGTGCGCGGTCGGCAAGCACGTCGTCATCGGTGACGATGATCCCGCCCTCGCCGCTCGAGAGCGATTTCGTCTCCTGGAAGGAGAACGTCCCGAAGTCACCGAACGTGCCCACCTTCTCGCCGCACCACTCCGAGCCCTGTGCGTGAGCGGCGTCCTCGATGAGGAACAGATCGTGTTCCTCAATGATCGGCAGCAGTCGGTCCATATCCATCGGATAGCCTGCAAAGTGGACGCCAAGGATTCCGACGGTCCGATCAGTAATGCGTTCCTCAAGATGCTCGAGGTCGATGTTATACGTTTCAACATTCGTATCAACGAAGCGAGGCACTGCGCCGACAGTGGGAATCGCGCTTGCGCTCGCGATGAACGAATACGACGGGACAATCACCTCATCACCCGGCTGGACACCGCAGGCGCGCAGTGCCAGTTCAATCGCGACAGTTCCGTTCGAGACCGCAATGGCGTGTTCTGCGTCGTGGTAGTCGGCGAACGCCGCCTCGAGACGGTCACAGGCGTCAGCGCCGTCGCTGTTGCGACACCAGTTGCCGCTCTCGAGGACAGCCTCGACGTACTGCCTGCTCGAGTCGTTTAGTTGTGGCCACTCCGGAACCTCGAGTGTTGCAGCGGCTTTCGGACCGCCAGTAATGGCTAGCTCACCCATAGTCGTCGGTATGCGATTGTGTACCATCCAGTAAATAGATGACGGTGTCGTTGGATACAGAGCCCACTGGTGCGAACCAGTCGATCCCGAAACGGACCCCAGTTTTATGCGTCGTCCGCACGTCAGGAGTATCAGATGATCGATATCGGCATTCTCGGCCTGGACACCTCCCACCCTGGCAAATTCACGGAGATATTTGCATCGGATGAGCGCACCGCTGTCACAGCAGTCTGGGATGGCGGCGATGTCCGAGACACCGAACACTGTGAACAGTTCTGTCGAGAATACGATGTGACCAACTACGAGCGACCGGCCACCATGTGCGGTGAGGTCGATGCAGCCGTCGTCACTACGGTCAACTGGAACACCCATCGCGAATTGGCGGCCCCGTTCCTCCGAAATGGCACGCCTGTGTTGATCGACAAACCGATTGCCGGTTGCGTAGCCGATGTGGATGCTATCGTCGAGGCTGCTCGAGCGGGCGGCGCGCCACTGTTTGGTGGATCTGCCGTCCCGTTTCACCCACAGTTCGATGTCCTCGAAACACTCCCTGAACGCCGAACAGTATACTGTGTCGGATATAACGATCCGTTCTACTACGGGTGCCATCTCGTTGATTCGGTTCGACGAATTGTCGACTCGAACTGGCTCGAGATCGAACCCAACGATGCACCGGGGACGAGCGTCGACGTGACGTTCGCAGACGGCTCGTACGCCTCCCTGCAGTTCGATGGACCCGATGTAGACGGGACGTTCGCGTTTCTCACAACCGACGAACACCATACCCATTCCATTACAATCGAAAGTGATGCAGACGAGCTGGATCGGATGTACCGATCGTACCTGGACGCGTTCGTCGACTGTATCGAGACCGGTAGGGATGACCGAGATCAACTCGTCGACGCTGCAACGTTGCTGCTCGGTGTTCAGGCCGCACTCACAACTGACGATGTGGTATCGCCCGAGAGTGATGCACTCGCCGATAGTGTCGTGGACAGCACTGCGTTTGTATCACAGTATTCTCCCTACTAAACTCGAGTCGCGGCGCAGCGGTCTCGAGGTGTCCGGTCCGTATTCCACCAAACCCTATCAGTGCCGGTACTGTTTACCCGGCGTGAACACTCAGTAGCGAATTGTTTTACACAGAAAACAACCGACGGACCGTTAGCCACTGTGGCACATGGTTGTTTACCTTGAGTAAACCGCAGGCTGGCTCTTCAGCTCCGCTTTTTACAGAAGTACTGACGTAATCAAGTGGGTGTGTGACGTACCTCATAAAGGGGAAAACCTGACCAAATAGACACGAGCACGCCCTTACCGACGTGATAGTACATCTCGAGAGAGAGCCTGTTTTCAAGTTTAGCAGAGGTAAACACACCACGAAAGAGAATATCTCCCAGTAACGATTTCGATCGATACGGGTCTCGAGAGCGGCACAATACTTATGCGAACGAACGAAAAATAGTCGATGACAGATGATATCGGTCGGACTCCTCGGAAGTGGGTTTATGGCACAGGTACACGCCGTGCGGTACGAGGCGATGGATGACGTGACCGTCGCCGGCGTAGCATCACCGAGTTATCCGGATGCGTTTGCACAGGAGTACACACCGGAAGCCAAGGTCTACTCGGATCCAAACGAACTGCTCGAGGCGGTCGATGTCGATATTGTCGACATTTGTACGCCCACACCAACTCATCGTGACCTCGTCGAACTGGCGGTCGAGCACGGCTGTGACGTCCTCTGTGAGAAACCGCTCGAGCGCACTCTCGAGGACGCACAGGCCATCCAAGCGCTCGTCGCTGACAGCGATGTGACGTTCATGGTCGGACATGTTCTTCGATTCTTCCCGCAGTACGAACGCGCCAGAGAACAGGTCGAAGCGGGCGAGATCGGCACCCCCGGAACTGCGTCGTGTCTCCGTCAGTCACCGATGCCCAATACTGACACCTGGTTCATGGACGAAGAGATAAGCGGCGGCGCATTGCTCGATCTAGCGATTCACGATATCGATTTCCTCCGTTGGACCTACGGCGAGGTCGAATCGGTGTTTGCACGCCGCGTTGCGGCCGGCGATGATCGGTACGCAACAGCGACGCTGCGGTTCGAGAACGGCGCTGTCGGCCAGATCGATGCTCGGTGGCCCACCGACGACTCGATCCCGTTCGTCACCGACTTCGAGCTAGCCGGCGACGAGGGGCTCATCGAGTACCGAAGCGAGGACGAGTCACCAATCGAGATCCACACTGCCATCGAGGAAGAACCCTCGCGCGACCCCGTCGACATGGTGTTGACGAAGGATCCATACTATCGCGAACTCGAGCACTTCCTCTCCTGTGTCCGCTCGGGTGAGGAACCCCGAGTGACAGCGACGGACGCCATCGAGGCGATGCGCATCTCGTTGGCAGCGATAGAGTCAGCCGACACCGGTGAACCGGTCGTACTTGAGGAGTTTGATGGGACATGAATGTCGGTCTGTGTACCATCTCGGGTGGCAACCGATCGGTGACAGCTGTCATGGATGCTGCAGCTGACGCAGGCTACGACGGCGTCGAAATCTGGGGCCAAGATCATGTCGGGAATGGGGAGCCGTCAACGTGTGAGGAAATCCTTGGAGAGGCACACAATCGCTCACTCGAGATCCCCGTCTACGGGTCCTATCTACGGCCCGGCACGGATGCGTTTGCAGACAAGTACGCCCACGAACTCGACATCGCCAGGCACCTTGAGGCGGATCTGATCCGTGTCTGGGCGGGAAACCAAGAGTACCAAGAGTGTACCTCGAATCACTGGCAGGCAGTAATTGAGGATCTCGTTTCGCTTTCGGACACTGCCGCCGAGTACGGCCTTGGCGTGACTGTGGAAAAACACGAAGGCACTGTCACGAACCGCCACACGGGGGCTCGTCAACTCATCGAAGCGGTCGACCGCGACAACTGCCGACTCAACTATCAGCCGCTGTTCTCGCTCCCGAACACAGATATTCTGTCCGAAGCGCGAGATCTGGCTCCGCTGTCGAACAACGTTCACGTTCAGGCAGTTCCCGAACGCGGCGGCGACGAGCGATGCCTCCTCGAGAACGCCTACTACAATGTGGACGAACTCCTCTCGATTTTTGCAGAATCAGGCTTTGATGGATACGTCAACGTCGAGTTCGTCACCGAGAACGAAACATACGGAGATGCCGTCAAGCGCGACCTCGCTTTCGTGCGAGTTTGTCTCGAGTGATCAGGTGAACACGGTTTGTAACTGCTGTGTGGTCGCCCCACCGATTAGTCGTCTCGCAGTTCGATCAGGTTCTCCTCAGCCAGGCGTTCTCTGGCGTACTCACAACGACCACAGCCGGGATCAGCACATAACAGGAGGTTGGGAACTATCTCGAGGGCGTCGACGAGTTCGGAAAGGAGCGCGTGACCGCTCATCAACTGCACGTGCGCCTCACCAATCAGGCCGTCGGTGAGCAAGCCGGCCCGTCGCGCGATGACTTCGACAGCGTCGAACCCATACGAGCAGTGGACAGCGTTCGTGGTCACTGTCCGGCTTTCATCACCGTCAGCAACTGTTACCGTCCGGGTTTGATCGCGGTATGGCAGGTCGGCGAGGCGCTCTGCGATGTGGACCGACGAGTTCGAGGTGTGGTCGACGCCAAGCAACAGGATGGAGCCACCGTCCTCGAGCAGTCGGTGCATGGGAGAGCCCGGGCCGAGTGAGTTCAGTAGCTCGTGGTCGCGGGTAAGTAATTCAGCGCTGGCACCGAGCGCGGTAACCGAGTGAGTGGGGTGGGCGCTTCGGATGGCCTCCTCTCGAGTGCGCAGTTCTTCAGTGATCCGGCCCGTTTCTGACGGCGTCGTCTTGCGATCGAACGGGTGGCCATCATTTCCGGACGTGAACGTCGGCATCAGCACCGTTCCGTCCGCCCCGACAACATTGCACAATGCATCGACAACGGTCTCAGCCCCGCCGTCGACCCACCCGAGGCTGCGTAACGAACTGTGAACGATGACGCGGTCTCCCGACCGAAGGCCAAGTGCACGTAATCCGCCTCGAAGTTCGGCTTCTGTCACTGTCATTTCTCGTTCCGGGCGACGGGTGCTGCACACAAAAGGATTGATGCGAGGACGAGAGTAACTGTAGCATCTCAGCAGGGCCCTACCCAGAGTGACAGCGTACACCATCGACAGCAGGTCGGATCATTTATGGTCACTGTCCACGAGACCCATGGTATGCGATTGCTACACGCAGGTATCATCGGCTGTGGCACAATCGCTCGCCACCATGCCGAGCACCTCACTGACCTCGAGGTATCCATTGCGGGCGTCGCGGACATCGATCCGGACGCTCGTGAGGAATTCGCTCGAGCGTATGATGTTCCCGAGACGTTCGAACAGTACGACCGAATGCTCGAGGAACTGGAACTCGACTTCGTCGTCGTGGCAGTGCCGAATTTCCTCCATGCTGACTGCGCAGTTGCTGCCCTCGAGCGCGATATCGATGTCTTTCTCGAGAAACCACTCGCACACACGCTCGAGGACGCTCAACGAATTACCGACGTGGCTGCCAACAGCGACGGCCGGGTAATCGTTGGCTTTGTCAGGGCGTTCGAGGGCTGGGTCGAGGACCTCAAGGCCCGAACTTCAGACGGCGAGTTCGGCGAGGTGTACGATGTTGACCTCGAGTACGTTCGCCGCCGTGGCATCCCACGTCTTGGAAGTTGGTTCACGCGAGCGGAGCAGTCGGGCGGCGGCGTCCTGATCGATGCGGGCGTTCACTTCCTCCACCTCGCGCTGACGCTGCTCGAGTTTCCCGACCTCGAGTCTGTCACTGCACAGACGGGCGGGCACTTCGGGACGAAGAAGGACTACACGTACATCGATATGTGGGGCGGTGAGCCGACCGACGATGCCGTGTTCGACGTTGAAGATCACGCTCGCGGATTGATCCGAACCGTTGACGGGACGACGATTCACTTCCACTGTGCGTGGGCGAGTAACACCGACCCCCGCCAGTCGATTCGCGTACAGGGAGACCACGCGGGCGTTTCGGTCGACGATACCAGCGACCCCGTTCCAACCGTCCACGCAACCGACCGCGACGCCCTGACTGACACTGACCTGACCGTTCCCGAGAGCCAGTCCTTCAGGGCCCAGTGGGAGTACGTTACTGCTGTCGTTCGCGGCGAGCGCGAACACATGCAAAACACCGCCTCGGAGGGTCTCGCAGTACAACGCGTTGTGGATGCAATCTACGAAAGCGCCGATGCCGGCCGTGAGATTCGCCTTGATGATCGTCAGTCATCGTAATCTCGACGCCAAACACAATCACACTCGAGTCACGACACGACACACATCTGATCACAACCCAGTATCTGTCACAACATGTTATCCATCACTGCAGCCCAGATTCGGTCCGTCTATGACCGGTTCGACGACGAATCGATCGTCCAGCACACCCCTGTCGAGACGAGTCGTTCACTCAGTCGGTTAGTCGACGGTGACGTCATCCTCAAGATGGAACACCTCCAGCGAACTGGCTCGTTCAAGACCAGAGGAGCGTACAACAAGATGCTCTCGCTCGAGGGGGGATCCGACATTGATCGGGTCGTCGCTGCAAGCGCAGGCAACCACGCCCAGGGGGTCGCCCTCGCAGCAAACTCACGCGGGGTTCCCTCAACCATCGTGATGCCCGCTACTGCACCCCAGTCGAAAGTTGAAGCGACCGACGAGTACGGTGCCGATGTCGTCCTCCACGGCACGACGTTCCGTGATGCGATGGCCCACGCCCGTTCGCTCACCGACGAGGGTGTCGAGTTCGTCCACGCCTTCGACGACCCGGCGATCATCGCCGGTCAGGGAACACTCGGGCTGGAACTCCTCGAGGACGTGCCCGATGTCGATACCGTGGTTGTGCCGATCGGTGGCGGTGGTCTCATCGCAGGCGTTGGCGCTGCGCTGGCCGACCATCGGCCTGATATCCGGGTCATTGGCGTTCAGGCTGATTCGGCCGCGACCGTCCCGGAGAGTCTCCAGAAGGGCATGCCCGAATCACTCGAGGATGTCGATACGATCGCCGATGGGATCGCAACCGGGGAAGTCTCCGACCTCACACTCGAGTTGATCGACGAACACGTCGACGAGATCGTCACCGTTACCGAAGAGGAGATTGCACGTGGCATCTTGCTCTTGCTCGAGCGGGCCAAACAGCTCGTTGAAGGGGCGGGCGCGGCTTCGGTGGCAGCTATTCTCAGCGATGAGGTAGACGTAAGCGGAGAAACCGTCGTTCCCGTTCTGACCGGCGGAAATCTCGATATGACGATGCTCCGGGCGATTCTCACACACGAACTCACCTCGCGAAGCCAGATGATCCGGCTACAGGTACGGATTGACGATCAACCAGGCGAGATGCACACCCTCTCGGGGCTGATCGCAGACAAGGGAGCAAATATTCGGACGGTCAACCACTATCGCGCCGACGAGACCCTCGACGTTGGAGAGGCGTACCTCGTCTTCCTCGTCGAGACCAGTGGTGAGGAACACGCAGAGCGGATCACAGATGCGATCGAGGCGACAGGCTATGCGGTCGAACGGATCAACTGAACAGTCTGAGAAAACGGAAAGCAAAACCGCTTGCCGGTTACTTACAGCGCGTCGAACTCGATCACAGTCTTGATTCGCGACGCATCTCGCGTAAACGCGTCCTCGACCTCGTCGGGCGAGAACACGTCAGTTATGAGCGCCTCGGCGAACCAGTCCGGCGCAGCCTCGAGCGTCTCTTTTGCTGCCTCAAAGTCCTCGAGATGAGAGTTGACGCTGCCGACGAGAGCCTTGTTGTTGAGCACAAATTCGCTGTGAAGTCGGCCGCCGTTGATCTCGAACGACCAGTCGTCAGGGATGCCAAGCAGTGCGCCAACACCGTTGGGTGCGAGGGCGTCGATCGTTTCGAACGCGTGTTTTGCGTAGCCAGTCGCCTCGACGATGACGTCCATCGGCTCGTGTGCGTCAGCGACCTGAGCAACCGGCGTCTCGCGGGAATCGATGTACGTCGCCCCAAGTCGTTCGATCACGTCGATCGTCGGGTCCGGTCGGTCGCGTCGTCCAAGACAGTAGGTGCGGTCAATTTCCGGACGCTCCTCTAGCAGCGCAAGCGTCAACAGTCCAAGTGGGCCGTTTCCGAGCACGAGGCTGGCGGTCGGCTCCCACGCAAACGATGAGCGAGAAGCGTACGCGAGATCGAGTGCTTTCTCTGCGTTGCTCATCGGCTCAACGAGGACGCCACTGTCAGCGAACGCGTCGGGAATCGGAACGAGGTACTCTGCGGGACTCGTGAAGTACTCCGCCATATAGCCGTGCGCGCCATCAATACCGCGCTCGAGGCACAGTTCTGGTGGTGCCATATCCGGCTCGCCACGTTCGAAGAACTCGTTCGAACCAGCTGGTGGCCGCCGAACCGTTGGAACGACGACCTGACCGGCCTCGAGGGCCGTCCCGTTGGGATCCTCGACGACGCCGACGGCCTCGTGGCCAAGGACGTGATAGTCGTCGCCGGCCGGGAAGCCGCCATGGCTCCCGCCAATGACCTCAAAGTCGGTCCCGTCGATGCCAACGCGCAGGGTTCGGACGAGCGCCTCACCGTCACTGGGTGTTGGCTCTGAAAGCTCGATGAGGTGTGGGTGTGGGTCGTCGTGCTCGACGACAATCGCGTCCATCATTCGAGTGTCGCGATCACTTCGATTTCGACGCCGATGTCGACGGGAAGGTCTTCGATCTGGACGGCGCTCCGCGCTGGATACGGCTCACTCAGATATTCTTCGTAGACCTCGTTGATCGCGCTGTAGTTGTCCATATCTTGGACGAATACGGTTGCCTTCACGACGTTGTCGAGCGACGTTCCAGCCGCCTCAAGGACCGCACCGACGTTTTCCATTGTGCATCGGGTTTCGTCTTGAATGTCGCCATCGATGATCTCGCCGCTGTCGGGATCGACCGGTCCTTGCCCGGATACGTATACAGTGTCGCCATCGATGATGCCCTGGGAATATGGGCCGATACTTGCCGGTGCGTCGTCAGTTGTGACTTCGTCCATAGTACGGCTAGGCACTAGCAACCGGAGCAAAAAATCGTTTCGGTGCCATTCGGTTTCAATGATTAGTCATCCGACCGGTGTGAGACGAACCGCGACACTTATCTCAATGACACCCGATACCATAGATCGTATGTCAATACTTGCGATCGTCGCACATCCCGACGACGCCGATATCTTCTGTGGTGGAACGTTAGCAAAGCATGCGGACCGCGGCGACGACGTCCAGATCGTCCACATGACCAGCGGCGAATACGGTGGTATCGACACAACAGAAGACGAACTCGTCTCAGTTCGGCAAGAGGAGGCGCGAAACTCCGCGGCCGAACTGGGCTGTGGCTGTGACTTCCTCGAGTTCAACGATGGTCGTATCGAGCAATCGCTCGAGAACCGACTTGTGATCGTCGACGTTATTCGAAACCACCAGCCTGACGTGATTCTGACGCACTTCAACGATGATATGCACCCGGATCACCGCGCGACCTCGCGGTTAGTGTCGAATGCGTACTACATGGCATCGCTCCCCCTGGTCGAAACCGAGTACGATCCCCACGATCCAGATAACGTCTACTACTTCGGCAAGCCGACCTCGGCGTTCGACCCGAGCGTCTACATCGATATCTCTGACTATCAAGCACGCAAAGAACGCGCAATCGACCATCACGACTCCCAGGTCGAGTTCCTCGAGAATCACGGTGGCATCGACGCGGAATTTGACAATCTCATCGACGGTGTCCGTGCCGAAGCACGCGTCCTCGGTAAGCGAACGGGCGTTGAGTATGCCGAAGGGTTCGCACCGCTACACGACGTGACGACCGACTATCTCGAGTGAGTCGATTGCCAGCCCACATGCAAATCAACGGTGGTATACGCCCAATGCCCCACGTTGACACACCGGTAGCTTTATGCTACGACACACGTTCGTTCGAACCACGCCCGTGATGAGCCATGAGTAAGGACGACACGATACCTGCGACGATTTCCGACGAAGAACACCTCGAGGACCTCCTCTCGGAACCGTACCCCGAAGACGTCGAGTTTGCCAGCGAACTCGAGGGCGATATTCTCGTCCTCGGGGCTGGCGGCAAGATGGGCCCGACGCTAATCAGACGCATTCTCCGAGCGAACGATGAAGCCGACGCCGACACGACGGTGTATGCGGCTTCTCGCTACTCCGATCCCAGTGTCAAGGAGAAACTCCAATCCTGGGGTGCTGAAACAATCGAAGCGGATCTGCTCGATGATGATGCCCTCGAGTCGCTGCCAGACTGTCGAAACGTCATTTATCTCGTTGGTATGAAGTTCGGCACGACTGGCCAGGAGCCGATGACGTGGGCGATCAACTCCTATCTTCCTGGGCGCGTGGCGCGCCGGTTCGAAGAGTCACGGATTACTGCCCTCTCGACCGGGAACGTCTATCCGCCGGTCCCCGTTGACTCCGGTGGTTCCGTCGAGACAGACGAAACGGGTCCCGTCGGTGAGTACGCCCAGTCCTGTTTGGGACGTGAGCGGGTCTTCCAGTACTTCTCCGAGGCGAACGACACCCCTACGTGTCTCCTACGCCTGAATTACGCCGTCGAACTACGCTACGGCGTCTTGCTCGACCTTGCAAAGCGCGTCTACGCCGAGGAACCGGTCCCCCTCGAGATGGGACACGTCAACGTCATCTGGCAGGGAGACGCCAACTCCGCGTGCTTCCGGTCGCTCGAGTTGGCGGAGACACCGGCTGACATTCTGAACGTTACCGGGCCGAACGTGCTTTCGGTTCGCGACCTTGCTACCCAATTCGCCGACGAATTTGGCTGTGACGTGACCTTCCAGGGTGAAGAGAAAGAGACAGCGTTGCTCAACGATGCGAGCCGTAGCCATGACCTGTTTGGCGAACCGAAGATGGATATCGACGCGCTCGTCGAACACGTCGCGTCGTGGGTCGAACGAGATGGGACAATGCACGGGAAACCAACGAAGTTCCACGTTCGCGACGGCGAATTTTAAGCCGAGTCACGCTTTTCACCGTCAGTCAGCGCACGATTCGTCGCGTTTGCCTTCTTGTCCAAGTCGCCGTCGGTTTGACTATTGTATCCTGTGTATCGACCCGGAGAAACCTCAACCGCTAACTCACTCGAGCGCGATGTGTACATATGCCCGGACCGATCTATCTTCAAGGAGACCGCTTGTCGCTTCGCGCCGTCGAACCCGATGACCACGCGTTTATCCGGCGCTACTGGAACAATCCTGATCTTCGCCACTGGTTTCCAATCGCGAGACCGTTGCAGGGTGCATACCTGGCGGACTTTCTCGAGTCATCCGACGAAAACGTCCCGTTTCTCCCCTGTCGAGACGGCGACCCGGTTGGGTTCCTCTGGCTGTTCGACATCGACGAGGTCGCTGGTCGGTGCGAAATCGGCTACTGGATTCGCCCCGAGGAACGCCAACAGGGATACGCGACCGAAGCCGCGGCACTTGCAGTCCGCTACGCAGTCGATGAACGACGACTCCACAAGATCATGGCGCGTGTCTTCGACGGCAATACGCCCTCGAGGCGAGTCCTCGAGACTGTCGGATTCACGCACGAAGGACACCTTCGTGATCACTACTATATCGATGGCGAATACGTCGATGCTTCCCTGTTCGGGCTGCTGGCTGATGAGCATATCTCGTGACCCACCACGGAAGCGAGTTGCTCGAACGTCCTCAATCCGCACATGTACGGAACGCAGAGATTATTCGACGCCTCGAGCGAATCGCGGTATTGGTCTTTCCAATACGAAGACATTAGTTGAAAACGGACTTGCAACGTCGTCCCTAGTTCACTGCGGTGCGATAACGTCGTTTCGAAGCGTCCCCACGCCCTCAAAGTGCACTTCGACGGTATCACCAGGAGCCAACGTATCCGGTCCGTAGGGCGTCCCCGTTGCAATGATGTCGCCAGGCTCGAGCGTGATCAGTTCGGTAACGTCCGCGACCAGTTCAGGGACGGAGAAGATCATGTGTTCTCTTGTCGTCTCCTGTTTTTGTTCGCCGTTCAGTTCCAGGGTTAACGTCGCATCCTCGGGGACTTCGTCCGGCGACGCGACGACAGGGCCAACCGGCAACGAACTGTCGAACGCTTTCCCGCGGACCCAGTTTCGCTCGTCCTGTTGATCGTCGCGGTTCGAGATATCGTTCACGCAGGTGAATCCGGCGACGACGTCCATCGCGTCCTCTTCGGCGACGTTTCGACACTGTTCGTCGATAACGATCCCGAACTCGGCTTCGAATTCCACTTCCTCGCGTCCCGGCGGCAGTTCAATATCGTGTTCATGCCCGACGACACAGTTTGGCGTTTTGAGGAACAGTTCAGGGCGGTCCGGTACGTCGTCGAATCCCGACTCTTGTCGGTGGTCGACGTATCCACCCGCTTGACAGACAATTTTCGTTGGCTCGGTCGGCGGCAGAATCGTTACATCATCGAGTTTATAACTTCGACCGGCCGTCTCAATTTCGTCGCCAGTTAGCGTTCCTGTCCGTACGTAGCCACTCGAGTCGCTGAATCGAATTTGCTTCATCGACGAGTGTACCCTCACGCCGATATGCTAACACTCTTTCGGGTGATGACAGCGGATACACAAGCGACACAGTACACCGTCCAAATTTGTACCCAATAGTTGGCTCTTCCGGTCGTCTACATGAGAAACTCACGGATTTCGTACAGATAGTTCAATACGAACCCAATGACGGCGAGATAGCCAATGATGCCGATCACCTTCAGAACCAGTCCATTGGCGTGCGGTCCCATCAGGTCTGAATCACTGGACAGCCGAAGAACCAGGAACGCCAACAGTGGGAACGCGATGATTGCGAGTGCCTGTGCGATCATGAGAATCTCCATTGGGTCCTCCTGAAAGAGTAAGACCGGAATCAAACCGAGGAGCATCGCGATGCTGGCCCATACTTTAACTGGTCGGTCGTCCATGGATGGACTCTTGGCGCTGCCGTCAACCAACAGTGTCGCACCGATGAGTGCGTTCACAACGAGTGATGATAGCGCGGCAAAAAAGAAGCCAATGGTGAACAGATAGAACGCACCATCACCGGCGATTGGCTCGAGTTGGAGAGCCATCTCATGGGCCGAAAACGCTGGGTCACCCTCGCCGGCGTAAATGACGCTTGCGCTGGTGAGCATGACCACGATGACGATCAATCCGAGTACGCCGATGCCGATGAGTGTATCAGCGGTACCGTCTGCAAGCTCCTCCGTACCCCACCCCTTTTCTTGCATAAGATGTGACTGATAGACGGCTGCAGCAATTGAGAACGTCGTTGCCGCGATTCCGAGCGACAGAAGCAGCGAATTAAACTCGGGGATTGATGGAACGAGTCCTGCGCCGGCTGCAGGGAGGTCGATCCCAACGAGTGCAAGTGTGCCGACGAACGCCACAAGCATGATACCGACGACAATGCGGACGAGCCATTCAATCTTGTCGTATAGGTTCGGAGTCCAGACGAAGCCAATCGCTGCAAGCGTGAACAACGTGGCCCAGAGTCGCATGTCATAGCCAAACAGCGCATTGGATGCGAAGCCAATTCCGGCATTGTTTCCGACCTGGAACGCAAGGATAGTGAGAAAACCGGAAATACCGCCGATAACTGCGACTGTTTGGTTGTACGTTATTCGTGTTGCTCCGAACAGCGTTTCTCCTGTAACGAGGCCAATTCGTGCAGCCATCAATGCGTATGCGACCATAAAAATCGTCGCAAGGATCGGAACCCACAGGAGTGCATAGCCATACGTACTGCCAGCAATCGTGCTGAGGGCGATACTCCCTGGACCGACGACAACTGCTGACAAAAAGAGTGCTGGGCCGATTGCACGAATATACTGTTGTATGCTACGCCCAGATTCCGTCGCTACATCTGTTGATTGCGCACCCATGTTAGACACAGTCTATTAATAATTATTTAACTCTATTTACTTGTACACATCTGAACTAGGTTTAGCTAATTCTGAATGGCAATAAAACATGTGTGGGATAAAATATTAAAAGAGGAAATTACAGCGAGAGATAGTTGTGTAACCGTGGCAAATCAATCCGTATCGGTTTGTACGATAACCGTGCGGTCAGTCTGCAACTAGTCGTATGGGTAACAATACCATCGGGAGAGCCCAGATCAAATCATACCGTCCTACATGATGGCGAAGGGTGGCGACCGACTATGAATAGAGTGTGTGTCATTTGGACATACTAGTTTGTTGTTACATATGTTGGATAGGGGTCATATCGGGACCAAATACGTGGATAGAATGTCTGAACAACAACTTTCTCCCTGCATAGTAGCCATTGAACGTCAGTACACACCTAATCGAACGGTACTACAGCCGGATACACTGAATCTGTTAGTAACTAGTGTTCCGATCGATACGGCGGTTGCTGGCTAAACCCTATCAGCCACCATTAATTGCATGTACAGCGCAACGTAGACTGCAACGACCAATGGCCCAAATATAAATTCCTTGCCACATGTGTGGAGGTTACATACACATCAGAAAATATTTGGTACAGAATACCTATATGTATTTCGACACTAGTGGCTGTGGTACTATATTGATAGCAAAACGCAACCGTTAGCTTTCGAAATCCGAGCGCATTCGGGACGGTATAAAACTGGGATGCGAAATCTTTTGCCATCACACCACTGATACTCGCAGCGGTATGGATACGGGAGTTACGAAATCAACTATTCTTCACTACCTGCAACAGATAGACGGCCACGAGTTCGAGCATTTCATTGCTGACCTCTGGTCTCGTCGCGGGTGGGACACTAATGTAACATCCCAATCAGGTGATAAAGGAATTGATGTCGTCGCTACCAAAACGTTCCCGTACCCGAAAAAGACCCTCATCCAGACGAAACGATATCGAGATTCGAACTCCGTTTCCGGACCCGAACTCCAGAAATACGCCTCACTAAAGCAACGAGAGAATGTCGACGAGGTCGTTATTATCACGACCAGTGGGTTCACCGACCAGGCCGAAGATATTGCTGATGACTTTAATATAAAATTGATCTCTGGGGAGACACTCCAACGATTGGTTAGAGAGATGGCCGCCGAGGACCTGGTCGCAACCTATGCAGACGGAGCCGAAATACCTGATCAACCATACACTGAAACGATCAGTGATTTTGAGCCAGCAAGACCACCAACTATCGTCGCCGAATGCGACCTTTTTAGAGCATCACTTGTCGGATATGAATGGGTAACGTCATCTGATCCGGCCGTAGAAACACCGGCCGAATTCGACGGCCCGTTCTTCGCGTTCGAACTCACAAATCTCGTCGATCACGATCTTCGCTTACACCCATGGGAGGATTTTACCGTCTACGACGATCGTGGCCAAAAATACACGCAAGGAATGCGGTTCTCGAAAAACCGCTATTTTCCAGGTGACTGGCAAGTCAAACAGCCACGAATTCCTGCTGGCGGTACGGCCAAATTTGCGTTCTACGTCGGTGGTGTTAGTGGTTCGGTCTCGAGAATCCGGTTTCAAAACAACACCCATCTGCTACTCGAGGAGTACGATCGAGAATCGGATGGGCTCTCTCGGGCGGACTTGCTGCAGAAGGTGTCGTGGATGATGTACCTTTCAGCGGAAGAAAAAGAGGCACTCCCAGGTCTTCCGTCTGAACTGGCAGCCGCTGTCAATTGATTGAGTATACTCAACGTCGCTGTGGATCAGGGTTGCTCGAACTGGACTGTTTCTTCGTCAGGGTCTGTCGTCTCGAATCGATCGAGTGCACTCGAGAGTTTGTTCGCGCGATCTGCCAGTTGAGCCATCGACCCAGTGACCTCGTTGAGCGCGCTTGTTTGCTCTTCGGTGGCAGCTGCGACGGTGTCTGCGCCCGTCGCGGTCTCTTGGCTGATCGTTGCGATATCGCTGACCTCAGAAACGACCTCATGAGTCGACTCGAGTTGCTGTTCGGTTGCCGTCGAAATCTCTTCGACACCCGATTTCGTCTCTGCAGCATACGCCGCAATGTCCTCGAGTGCAGCCGCCGCTTTCATAACGCGTCGCGCAGTGGCATTGACTTCGTAACTGGTTCGCTCGACGGCAGTCGCTGATTCTTCGGTCTGTTCACGGATGCGCTCAAGACAGCGTTCGACTTCTTCGGCAGCTTCTTTCGTGTTCCCTGAGAGCTCTTTGACCTGTTCGGCAACGGCTGCGAAGTCATCACTGCTGCCACTTGAGGTGCGTGCGGCCTCGAGATTGGTGTTGAGTGCGAGCATGTTCGTTCGGTCAGCGACGACCTGAATTTGCTCGATCAGGCGGTCAATTTCTGCAACTTCACCCTCGAGATGACCGATTTCGTCGACGGCATCCTCGGATTCGCGTTCGATCGCTTCGACGCCAGAAATCGCTTCTTTGGCGGCGTCGCGACCGTCGGTGCTGGTAGCGGCCGTCTGGGTTGCAATTTCGGTGACTTCACTCGAGGCGTCTGCAATCTCTCGAGTCGTCTGGGAGAGGCCGGACAGTTCGCTCGTCACGTCCTGCAAGGAGTCGTTCTGGCGGGCTGCCCCATCGGAAATCGACTGGACGGAGTCAGCAACGTTCTCCGATGCGGTTCGGACCGTCTCGCTCGAACTCGAGACCTGCTCGCTCGCCTCAGCAACTTCGCCTGCGAAGTACGTGAGTCGGGCAATCGTCTTCTCGAGTTGCTCGAGCATGCCGTTGAACTCGGCTGCAACGTCTTCCATCGCCTCAGTGTCGGTCGCATCGGGATCCATCCGAACTGTAAGGTCGCCCTCAGCTGCGGTTTGCATGACTGCTGCGTACTGGTTCGCGGCCGTAGTGAGGTCTTCGTTCAACTGCGTCGTATGCCGGCGCTCGGCCTCTGCGTCTGCTCGTGCGCGGCGCGCCTCGTCTATCTGTGTTCGCAACGAGAGGCGCATTGTGTCGAACGCAAGATACAATTGGCCGATTTCGTCCACTCGGTCTGTCTCGAGGTCGACATCGAGATTTCCGGCTTCCATTTCGGCGGCCTGTTCTCGAAGTCTGTTTATCGATCGGGCCGTGTTTCGCCCGATAACGGCACCAAGCGCCGTGACCAGCACCATCAGCCCTGCCGTCGCAGCAAAGCCGAGGCGCTGTACCGTTGTGACGAACCCGTACGCGTCTGCCGTTGGCTCGTGGATGAGCACGGTCCAATCGGTTCCCGCAACTGGCGCGGAGCCGACGACGTACTCCTCGTCAGGGAAGCCGTACGCAGAGAGCAACGTCGGCATGGCGTGAGAGCCAACAGTCTGTGAAGTAGCACGTTGACCATCGATGAGACCCTCGTTGCCATCGCCATACGATTCACCGAAATACTCGTCCTCATCACCGTACCCGTCGTCACCGAACGCGAGGGTTCCGTCTCCGTCGATCACCATTGTTGTCGATCGGTTATCCTCATAGGTTCCGAACTGCGTGCCGTACTGCTCGAGTTCAACTGTGTAGACGACACCGATTGCCCCATCGCCGGTCGTCTGTGCGTACGTAACCGCAGGGGTTCCATCCTCGTCATCGAGTTGGTACGGGCTCGTGCGATAGACCGAAAACGGCTCAATGTCATCGAGCAGCCTGCTGGCGTCTGGAACCGAAAGCTCAGTGGCAGACTGCCCGTCAAGGCCTTGGTCTGTACTGGCAATTATCTCCGCATCAGCCGTATCGATGATATGGATTGCGTTCGCTCGCGCTGGATGTTGTGTATACTGGCGAAGTTCTGTTGTCGAGAGGCTCCGGAGGTCTGGGCTCCGTACAAGTGTCTCCACTCGTTGCTCGTTGCTCTCAGACCACGCCTGGAGGCTTCGGGCTTCCTGCTGAGCGAGCGTGGTAAACTCCTCGTCAGCTTCGCCCTGGACGTGCGCTCGGATCTCTTCAGTGGCAACGAAACCAATCATGCCCACAGAGGCGCCGATCAGCAGCAGTACGATGCCAAATTTCAGCGCGTAGCTCCGACGGATTGACGCCGGAAGTTTCGAGCGAAGGCGTTTCATTGGAGTGTTTCAATGATTCTATCGGTTGTTTCGTCAACATCCCATGACTCGAGGAAGCTCATAAAGACCTCCTCGAGTTCGTTCTTCCTCGACGGTTCGATCCCTGAACCATGCGCAATCGTCGGAGGTTGTGCGATTGACGCCTCGAAATCGTGCATCTGGTCTTCGAGAAACGGTGGAAACGCATCAGTAGAGACGTCTGTGCGTGGCGGAATCGCTCCCTTGGGTGGGTTAAATCGCTCCTGTGCGTCTGCACTTCCACAATAGCGAAGAAACGCCATGGTCATCTCTGGTGTTGGATTCGGCTCTGGCATGACGAACGCATCAGGGACCATGGTATAGACGTCTTCAGTCCCCGGAAATGCGACGTGTCCCCAGTCCGTTTCGTACTCGAGATCGACCGCACTATACTGGCCAGCAGCCCAATCACCCTGATGGGTAAACGCTGCCTCACCGTCGATAACCTGTCCGTTTGCCTCTTCCCAGCTTATGGTGCTCGTGTCTGAGCTAAAGTGCTCGCTGTAGCGCTCGAGCAACGAGAGCGTATCGGCAATCGCAAACTCGAGTTCGTCAACGTCGCCCTCAAGGAGTGACTGGAACTCGGTTGCGCCAGTTTCTCCGATAAAGAGCGTTTCCCATAACTGCACCGTTGGCCACGATTCCTGTGTCTGGTGTGCAAAAGGCGTATAACCTGCATCTGCAACAGTCTCGAAGGCCTCAAGCAGTTCCGCTGGGTCCGCAATCGAATCGGGGTCGACACCGCTGTCCTCGACGACATCGACGTTGTAAAACAGGTTGTTCAACCGGTGGATATTGATCGGTACCGCCACGTAGGTGCCGTCATCGCGAGCAAGGTCCTGAACGCTCTCGATGTAGGCTGACTCCATATTTCCGGACCAGATCTCGTCGAGATCAGCAAAGACATCAGAGTCAAGAAATGGCCGAAGCGACTCGCCAGGCCAGATCTGGAACGTACTTGGTGGGTCGTCATCCACTAATCGCGACTGCACTGCCGCGTTCAGTGCTGATCCGGCTCCACCAGGTGCGGGGTTTTCGGTAATCAGTGACTGCTCGTACGATGTCGACTCGACGAACCCCTCGAGTAAGGCTTGTAGTGCGTCTTCTTCTCCACCTGCAGTCCACCAGTGGATGAGCTCGAACGGCTCTTCAGTGGATTCCTCTGGCGGCGTCTCTTCGTTGGCCGCATCACGGTCGTTCGTACACCCCGCGAGGCCAACTGTTGCAAGCCCAGTTGTGGCACCAGCTCGGAGGGCTGTCCGTCGGAAGAACGATAGCTCGGCTGCATTCCCCTTCCCCATAGCTTCAGATATGGATAACACGCAGAACTCGCCCGTTCTTCAGTCTTTCTACTCTCGAGTTGATGGGATTCGAGGAGAAGATGTGTTTTATGAAACTAATATATAATTTATAATCCCATACTAGTCAAGTTAGAGATCTGCAATGAACGTAGATTAGTGGCAGCAATTTTGGTGTAGAAATGTTGCATCTTGATTATTGTGTAGAATATCGACTTTTATGTGACTTTTAATGTAATTTTCCACATAGCATTTCAAAATATGGGCCAAAGAAGAATTATTAGATTGGGGTAGAACTATACGAAATATACTCTTATTAGCTTACAATTAAATTTGCTATAGTTTATTTCGTTATCGAGTACTATTTCGGTACGGTTGCCGTTGGAGACAAAGGTTTATACGCAAACCAAAGAGTAAGACAACTCATGAACGTATTACCACCAGATGACAGCTGGCCACGACAACAGCACCGACATACTCGAGGATACGACCATGTCTGAGGAACCACCAAGCGACGACACGGCACAAGACGAGACCGAACACATTGAAAACGTCCTTGAGAACGCCCGTCACGACGACGCCGACACTGACATCTCGTATGACCTCGACGATCTGGGCAACGTGAAAGAAGATTGGGAAGGGATGACGATTTACCTTCCAGAAGACCTGCACAACGCACTCAATTTAGCCTATCGCGAGTTAAGCCTTGAAACGGCTCGAACGACCGAGTACGATCTCCAGAAACTCCAAGATTTCTACCCACTACTCGTCGCCGTTGGCCTCAATAATCTCGATCAGTCCGATACCGACGATTTGCTCTCAATGCTCGAGTATCTGCAGGCGGAATACGGCGAGTGATTGACACCGTTCGTACTCACAAGTATATTAGTAGAATATAATTTTGGTCCGGCCCTGTCCCAGCATGCTCTTTCTACTGGCATAGCAGAGGGAGAACTCCGCCGAGACCCCAGATTGGCATTACGAGTATTACCTCTCAAAATTAGGGTCAGAGCTGTATTCTTGCCTCACACGCGGTTTATTCGCCCTACACACCGAAAGTAGCACAGCTCGGATTAGTGCGACTCGAGACCAATGGTCGTGAGAAAGTGACTACTGTACTGGCACTGTCGATTACAGGCATACCAGTGTAAATTCTGGCCGATCAACTTGCCGATCAGCCACCACACCGATGCTATTCGGCCGCCTCAGCGGGTAGGAAGAAGAATTTTCCGGAAAACGATTGTGTAGTATTACTCGTAATGCTTATTTTCTCCCAAAGTGGTATTACGAGTATTACTACCCGTGTAAGGCTGGTCGATGGATCAGCCCCTGGCTACATTTTATCGAATCTAAAAACCAGGAAATAATACTGTAATATTGTTTCAGGGCCTGACGAGAGCGTATAGTAGCTTATAGAATCTTTCAGAAGAGTAGCTGGTGGCAATTCCGAGAGTGGAAGTGACATACCGGCCACAATCTCTTTCAGCACGTACACATATCACTCGCTAATGTCGTTGTTTGTGACGCGACTCGTTCCACAGGTTATCCGCCGGAGCTACGTCGCCAAGGTGGGTGTCATTATTGGTATCGTCTTACTCCTGACCGTCAGTGCGGCCGGTTTCTTCTACCTCGATATCACGGGAGAAATCAACGCAGACGCACGTGGGGATATGGAAGCAATGGCTGGCTACGAGGCAACTATTCTCACAGACTGGCTTGAGGCGAACGAACGCGCCGTCGAACGACTCGCCGAAAGCGATGCACTGACCGACTCTTCCGACTGGGTCATACAGGCAGCGTTGCTCAACGAATACGATCGAAGCGCCGACGCTGAGCGCCCGCTCGAGGACGTCCACTACGTCGACCTCGAGACGAACGAAATCGAACACAGTACGTCCGATGCGGAAATCGGGACAGACGTCTCGGCGCTTGATCTCGAGTTTTATGTCGAAGACGAGCGTATCAATTACGACGAACTGGGGGACAGTGATGTCGATGCGGCCCACACGCGTACGTTCGAATGGGATGAAACGGACGTAATCGGATTCGGCAGTCACGTTGATGATGGCGATGATGGGGCGTTCGTCTTCCTGACTGTGCGTGCAACCGATGTTGCAGCGGCTTTTGACGAACCGATTGCGGGGACGGAAACGATGGTCATAGACGGAACTGACCAGACAGTGATGGCTGCTGAGGAATCGACAGCCGTCGGGACTGAGTACCGCTCAGCTATTGACTCCTCGCTCCTCGAGCAAGCAAGTACGGACCCACAGACAATTGATGCAGATGAGACGGACGAACTAGTTGCGTACACGCAGCTGACGGAGTCGGACTGGGCGCTAGTGTCTCATGCCCCACAATCGACCGCGTACGCATTGACGGAGCAAGTTGCACTTTCACTGATCGCACTGATTGTAATTCCACTTGCTGGCTTTCTGGTGATTGGTGCCACAGTTGGGCGAGGCACTGCCACCGCACTCGAGCAACTGGCAACTGACGCGAGAGCACTTTCGGCTGGCGACCTATCAATTAGCGCCACTGACCGCGATCGAATTGACGAAGTCGGCGAGGTACAGGACTCGTTCGATGCGATCCGACAGTATCTCGAGACGGCCGCTGCACAGGCGACCGCAATTGCGCGTCAGGACTTCGACGCCCCAGTTCTCGAGGAACAGGTACCAGGGACGCTTGGACACTCACTCGAGACGCTGCAGACCGATCTCGAGACATCGATTACTGAGTTAGAGTCCTCAAAAGAAGCAGTCGAACGCTCGCGAGAGGAGGCAACGGCGGCGAAAGATGCCGCAGAACAACAGGCTGAACAGTTACAGCAACAGGCCGGTGTGTTCGCAGACACGTTAGAGCGAGCGGCAAACGGCGACCTAACTCAACGCTTGAATGAAGATGTTGAACAGCCGGCGATGGTCGAAATTGCGACCGCCTGTAATCAGCTGCTTACGCAACTCGAGTCGACGGTCAATGACGTGACGCGGCTCGCTGAATCGGTCGACCACGTGAGTGCTGACGTCCGCGCACGTGTCGAACGAATTGAATCAAGTAGCGCGGATGTCGAGCACTCAACCGATGAGATCGCGTCGGTTGCGGCCTCTCAGACCGACCTGTTCCAGTCAGTCCATAGCGAAATGAGTGATCTGTCGGCAACGATCGAAGAAATCGCATCAACGACTGACGCGGTTGCAGAGACCTCTACTCAGACCGCACAGCGTGCTGATGTTGCGAAGACTGCCTCGAACGAAATCCTTGAGGAAATGCAACAACTGGCGACGCAGGTTGATGCGGTGGCAGACGAAATCGAGCAGCTTGATGACGAGGTGGATCGGATCGACGAGGTAATCGACCTGATCGACGATATCGCTACGCAGACGAACCTGCTTGCGTTGAACGCCTCGATCGAAGCGGCAGCGGCGGGTGAGGAAGGAGACGGGTTCGCGGTTGTCGCACAGGAGGTAAAAGCCCTCGCCGAAGAGACCGGTGATGCAACCGACGATGTCGAGGCCTTGCTTGGAACCGTTCGTCGGCGAACGGACGACGTTGTCGCGGATATCTCGAAGATGCAAACGCAGGTTGATCATGGCGTAGACGCGGTCACAGACGGTCTCGAGGCTGTCGATGATATCGCTGATCGCGTCGCTGATGCAAACGAGAGTGTCCAGTCAATTGATGACGCAACCGATGAGCAAGCCAGAGCAACCCAACGCGTCGTGACGATGGTTGATGAAGCGACGACGAAAAGTGAGCGGACCGCAGCGGAAACCGAACGTGTCGCGGCCACTGTCACGGAGCAGTCGCAGTCGATTGTTGAAGTCTCGAGACACGTAGATTCGCTCTCGACAGCGGCCGGTGATCTTCGGGAGTCACTCGAGGCGTTTGAGGGTGGTGTGAGTGATGACGATGCAGCGAAGACGACCACACTCGAGTTCGTCGGTACTGACGATCAACCGTAACGGAACGAGATGTTCAGCGCATTCGCCGTTATCGCCATCGAAATCGAGTAACACCACCGCCTGGCGACATGACTTCTGAGAAAATACATACTCTTATATAATGGGAGTTTCATAGTAGCAGGTGTTGCGAAGCCATGACAAAAGAGAGTTTACTATCCAGACGGCGGTATATCCAGGTCGCTGGTGCAACTGGTGCAGTGGCACTTGCGGGCTGTGCTGAGGATGAAGATCCCGAAGACATGGACGACGATTCGGGTGCCGACGATACCGGTGGCTCCGATGATGTCGAGGAAGAACTCGAGATCGTTCACTGGTGGACGGCCGGGAGCGAAGAGGAGGCCTTCAATGCGCTCGTCGAAGGCTTCGAAGCGGAATACGACGAATACGGCGTCGAGGACAATCCCGCTCCCGGTGGTGCAGGAGCAGCAATTGACGCCGAGATTCAAACCCGCGTGCTCGACGAAGACCCACCAGGAACGTTCCAGATTTGGCCCGGTGAGGCACTGCGTGACTATCTCGACGCAGACGCACTCGAGCCAGTCGACGACTACTGGGATGACGAGGACGCCTACGTCGACGGTGTGCTCGATGCCGCTGCACCCGATGGAGACCTCGTTATCGCACCGATCAACATTCACCGCCTGAACAACGTCTTCTACAACACCGAGGTCTTAGACGACGCGGGTGTCGACCCTGATGACCTCGAGAGCCCAGACGACTTGCTCGATGCACTCGAGGCCGTTGACGACGCAGGCTACGTTGGCCTGGCACAACAGACCCAGGAGCCGTGGGGCGCCCTGCAGTTCTGGGAGATGGTCTTTATCGGCCAGCACGGTGTCGACGCCTACGAGCAATTCCTCGAGGGCGAGGCAGCTGATCTCGAGTCCGAGATTGAACAATCGCTGGAACTCGTTGCAGACGTAAGCGAGTATCACAACGAGGACGCGGGGACAGTTGCATGGGACGAAGCGAACAACGATGTCATCACTGGCGACGCCGCATTCCACCACAACGGCGACTGGGCCGCCGGCGAGTACGAGGGAGCCGACGACTTCGAGTACGGCGATGACTGGGATCTCATGGTCTTCCCGGGAACCGAGGACGTCTTCACGATGGTTATCGACGGCTTCGTGTACCCAGCGAACAACCCATCGCCGGAAGCGACGGAGGCGTTCATCAACTACTGTACGACGACCGACGCTCAGGAGCGGTTCAACCCACACAAAGGATCGATCCCGCCACGAACTGATGCGTCGATGGATGACTTCCCAGCGTTCCTGCAGGATCAGATGGACGATTTCGAATCGTCCGACCAGCAGACGGTCTCAATTTCCCACGGCAGTGGACTGAACCCTGCCCAAGCCAGCGAAGTCGAGGAGGCGTTCGCTGTCTTTACGGATAACTGGGACGTCGACGAGACCACTCAGGAACTGATCAACGTCTTCTAACCCAGTACAGTTCCATGGGTTTTGATATTGATCGACTTCGTTCTTGCCTCAGTCGCTCCGACTCCGATAGCGGAGCAGACGGCGACATTCGGACCGACGGTGGGAGCGAAGCACCGACTGGCGGCGGGACGTTCGCACGATTAAAACACAGCGATGCAGTCCAGGCGCTTCCGTTCTGGCTCCCACCAGCGCTGTTGATGGGCCTGTTCGTCTACGGTGCGGTCGGGTGGAACCTGCTTATCTCTTTCACTGACTGGAGCGGCCTTCAGCAACCAGAGTATACGGATCTCAACCTCGAGATGTATACGCAGATGGTGAGTGATGCATCGTTTATTGCTGCCTTCAGAAATACGATTGTCTTGTTGGTTGTGTTTACGGTCATTTCGCTTGCAGCTGGACTCGTCCTCGCGATTCTTGTCGATCAAAACATTCGATTCGAGAATACGTTCCGGACGATCTATCTGCTGCCGATGGCCCTCTCGTTCGTCGTGACGGCGATTTTCTGGTCGTGGATGTACAATCCATCGACCGGGACAATCAACGTCGTGTTGAGCACAATCGGGCTTGACGCCCTCACGATGAACTGGCTCGGTGATACACGAACGAGGTTAGCCGCGATTATATTCGCGCTCACCTGGCAGTTCAGCGGGTATGCGATGGTTGTCTATCTTGCGGGCCTGCGCGCCATTCCGGACTCACACTACGAAGCCGCGAAAGTCGACGGTGCGAGTTCGTTCAAAATGTACTGGCGAGTGATCGTCCCCCAACTCAGTGCGGCGACGACATCGGCTGCTGTCGTCCTGATGGTGTTCGGGCTGAAAGCGTTCGACTTCATCTATGTGATGTTCGGCGACAACCCAGGTCGTTCTGCCGACATCCTCGCTGTGATGATGTTCCGTGTTGCCTTCTCCCGGTCACAGTGGGCGTACGGCGCTGCCGTCGCAACTGTCCTCTTCCTGATGGCGCTTGCGGTTGTCGCACCGTATCTCTACATGCAGTACAAACGAGGTGATCTCTGATGACGGACTCGACGACTATTCCATCTACGGACTCGAGACGAATCGGCCACCCACACCATCGAGAATTAGGAGGTGAACAATAGATGGCAACAGCAGACGACACGGATCAAAGCAGTCTCGCTGCCCATCGAGAAGGGGTAGACGGCCAGCGTGTCGCACTGTATGCTGTCCTCGGCGGCTTGATCCTGTTCTACCTCTCGCCGCTATGGGCTGGGCTGACGACGGCGTTCAAGACCCAAGCCGGGTTTGTGAGCACATCGCCGATTGTCCCACCAACGCCCGAGTGGTTCACCGTCGAGGCGTGGGAAATTGCGTTTGCGACGATGCAAGGTGGACTTATCAACAGCGTCATGTTCGTCGTCCCAGCAACGGTACTATCTGCCGTCTTGGGCAGTCTCGCGGCCTACGGGCTCACGAAGCTCTCCTGGCGCGGCCAGGTCGGGATCCTCGTGATCTTCCTCGCGGCTGTGTTCTTGCCGTACCAATCCGTGCTGGTCCCGCTTCGGCAGTTCTGGTCGGCCGTCGACCTGGCGGGCTTGCTCGCGTTCGCGCCGTTCCTCGCAGAGCGGGCGGACCTACTCGAGTTGACGATCACGCACACGGCCTACGGGATTCCGATCTGTACAATCCTGTTCCGGTCGTACTACAAGACGATGGATGACGACATGATCGAAGCCGCAAAGATCGACGGTGCGAGCGCGCTTCGGATCTACCGGCGGATCGTCTTCCCACTGTCGCTGCCGATGTTCGCGGTCGCGTTGATCTACCAGTTCACGCAGGTCTGGAACGACCTGCTGTTCGCGCTGGTGTTGATCACATCGCGCTCGAACTACGTCGTCACCCAATCGCTGAACGAATTACAGGGAGCCATGGCCCAAGATTACAATCTCCAGATGGCCGGCGCGTTCATCGCTGCGCTCCCAACGATCATCATCTACGTCGTCTTCGGACGGCAGTTCGCGAAAGGTATCACAGGTGCATCATGAGCCAAATCCAACTGACTCATCGACACGAACTCACTCACAGAGGGTATACACATGGCTGAACTTACACTCGACAACGTAACGAAGAACTTCGACGACGGCGGTGACGTCATCACGGCCGTCGACAACGTCTCGGTCGAAATCGAGGACGGTGAATTCCTCGTGCTCGTCGGCCCATCGGGCTGCGGGAAGTCGACGACGCTGCGAATGATCGCCGGCCTCGAGACGATTTCGGACGGACAGATCGCTATTGGAAACACTGTCGTCAACGACGCACCAGCCCAGCAACGGGACATCGCGATGGTGTTCCAGAGCTACGCGCTGTACCCGCACATGACCGTCCGGGAGAACATGCGCTTTGGCCTCGAGGAATCGACCTCGATGTCGAAAGACGAGATGAACGCCCGCGTCGACGAGGCAGCCGAAACACTCGAGATTTCCGAACTGCTCGACCGGAAACCCGGTGAGCTCTCGGGTGGCCAGCAACAACGAGTTGCACTCGGTCGAGCAATCGTTCGAGATCCGTCGGTGTTCCTCATGGACGAGCCGTTGTCGAATCTCGATGCGAAGCTTCGCTCGGGGATGCGCATGGAACTCCAGCGCCTGCAAGAAGACCTCGACGTTACGACCGTCTACGTGACACACGATCAGACCGAAGCGATGACCATGGGCGACCGAATCGCGATTCTGAACAACGGCACGCTCCAACAGGTCGCGACGCCGCTCGAGTGCTATCACCGTCCACGGAATCTGTTCGTCGCTGGGTTCATCGGCGAACCCTCGATGAACTTCTTCGATGTGACACTCGAGGGAGATCGCCTCGTTGGCGACAACTTCGACTTCGAGTATCCGCTCTCGCAGTCGATTCAAGACGACCTCGACGGGACGAAAGAGCTAGTGCTTGGAATCCGTCCAGAAGATATTGAGCTCGTCGAGACGGAGACTGGCGACCACGTGTTCCCGGCAGTCGTCGACGTCGTCGAGCCGATGGGGAACGAGAACAACCTGCTCGTTCGGTTCCCGAACTCGCCAGCAGACGACGACGATGCGTCGGACGGGACGTCAATTACGTTCAACGCTATCGTCGACGGCATGCGCCACATCGAGGAAGACACGGACTACCGTGTCGAGTTCCCTGAATCCGCGATTCACCTCTTCGATCGAGCATCAGGAACGGCGATTCACAATCGAACGATCGAGCAGGAAACAGAACTGCTCGGCACTCGAATCTGAACCGCGCTGCAAACACCCGGGCGACAACCACTTTGGCGAGACATCACACAGTCTTAAGACACCGGGGTTACAACGAACGGCTATGTGGGAAGCACTCAGGTATCCGTTCCGGGGAGACCACGCTGAGAAGGCACTTCTCGCCGCGTGGCTCTGTGTCTTCGTGCATACGATTGCACTCCCCGTGATTGCATTACTCCCGCTGTTTGGCTACGCGACTCGAGTGCTTGCTCGCGGTGATACCTCATCACCACCACCATTTCTCGAGCGTACGGTGCTTAGCCAGAGCCTTGGCGCAGTGGTCGTACTTATTGCCTATGCGGTGATTCCAGTCGCAACCACGATTGCAACGATCTATCTCTTCGTTGGGAACGGTGAACCACCGGCAGAAGCCGACGCCATCTTCTTTCTCTTTGGCTCGACAGCAACGCTGATCGTCCTCGCGATTTTCGCGTACTTCCTGCCGATCGGACTCGGAAACTACGGACGCAATCATACGCTTCGAGCCAGCGTGACGAATCTAACGACGGTCGCTGGAAACGCCATCTACTTCGTCGGGTGGGCATCCGGAACGATGCTCTTTCTCGTCGGCATTGCCATCTCGAGTGCATTAGTTGACGCTGGCGGCTTCTTCACCGTATTGGGGTCGTTCGCCGGAGCCTACACTGTCATCGTTGCGAGCCGCCGTATCGGTCGGAGTTACGCCGATTCGGTGTAGGGAGGATTGTGACTTAAATAGTGTCTTCTGACAATATATTTAACTCGACAATAAGGAGAGCGATGCGACGTTAGAATTGTGCAGATGGGTGATTCTCGCCATCGACTACCACATATAGAAAATTCCCAATTATGAGCCCTAGTTTTGCCATAGTATGAGGTAGTGCACTGATTTAAAGAAAGTTTTGGTCCCCAAAGCGTCTAATGGAGTGGAGGTATGAAGTACACTTGATGACTTATCAGGGATGATGAGAAAGGAGAATACCGGTGAAAATGAGGCACATAGCTGCTTTATTGACTACCACAAGTTGGGGCAGAGGCAGCAATAGTGTTCCAATTGTTCAATATAAATCGAGTCTCAAAACCCTATTGAGTAGAAATATTTCTGATATATTAGATAAAATACCAGTTCCAGAATGAGTTTAGGGACAGATCATCACTGACGGCAAAAATACGGTCGTTATCGAAAACACATCAAAACGGCTCTGTTCAACCCCGCCCACGGTGTTGACGCAAATCGTTGATTTGCGAAAGCCGAAAACCTGCGGTTTTCGGAAGGGCAGGGAATCCGCCTCGGTTCTCATATCGAGGCTTAATAATCAGCTTGATCAGCCAGTATAAACCAGGCTGCCAAACCAATGAAGATGCCTATAGTGGGTCCCATCGCCATAATAAACCCATTACTGTAGATTGCTCCGATGAAAAACCCAAGCATCATTCCAATAACAATACCGAAGGCTATGCAATAGGCGAGTAATTCATTGTTGTCTACTCCTTCGGTAAATTTGATCATGCCTCCGAATGGGAAACAAGCAACATATCTCTTCCTGTGAGTGGACCCAGTTGAACCCTTCTTCACCTATAGAGATTAGTTTCTGATGCATTGGTAGTGAGTGGCTATGAGAAAATCTCTATTAAATATCAAAGTCGAAGGATTTCAACAAGGCCATCAAAACAGGTTCAACCTGCAGAATCAGCCCCCTACTCGAGGTCCAGCCCAGCCTCATCGACGAGGCGCTTGCCGGACGCAACAAAGCGGTCGAACTCTTCGCTGGCAGCATTGCTCAGCAATTCGCCATCGCGTTTGACAGGTTCGCCGTCGACCAGCACGGTATCGATGTGCGAGGAATCAGACTGGAAGACAACGGTCTGGATTGGCGAGTGACACGGCGCAGTCATGAAATCATCAGTCCGGATCGTGATGATGTCTGCTCGCTTGCCAGGCGTAAGCGTCCCGATTTCGTCCTCGAGATTCAGCGCCTTTGCACCCTCGATTGTCGCCATCTCGAGCGTGTCGCGGGCTGTCGTCTGGACGCCAGTGACCTCTTCGTCGTTCTCAAGGACTGCCTGATTCTCGAACATCCGCTGAACTTGCAGTCCGATTCGCATTTGCGTGGTCATGTCGCCGCTGATGTTCGAACAGACGTCAACACCCCAGGCAGGGCGGCCACCGGCCTCGAGTACCTTTCCGGTGACGGGGATGCCGTGGCCCATCTGCATCTCGACTTCTGGTGTCGCGGAGAAGGAAACGCCCTGTTCGACGGCGTGGTTGATGTCTTCCTGGGAGAAGTGGTTCCCGTGGGCGATGTTGACATCCGGGCCGAGCATGTCGTGAAGACAGCCAAAGCCTTGGTAGTCGTCACCATAGACCGAGGAGGGCCACAACGTCGCCCCCATATGGACGGTCGCGAGCGCACCGAGGTCTCTCGCCATGTCCAGGTCACTGCAGGCGGCCTCATCGGTACAGAAATCCGGCCCCCGAAGCCCGATACCCAGGGTAAGCAGGTCGTCGTCACGGATCCGTTCGTTGTACAGTTCACGAATGTCCTGTTCGGGGAGACAGACGTCGCTGTTGTACCACCACTTTGCAGAGTCGTCACCCCCCGGACCGTAGGTGTACACCGCTCGGATTCCAGTTTCCTCCAGCGCGTCGACGGCCCGTTCGGCGTGCTCGAGCGTATTGGGGTACGACCAATCCAAGACGGTGGTCGTTCCCGTATGGAGTTTCTCCAGCGCGCCGAAGAGGCCGCCAAGATACATGTCTTCGGGCTGGTAGAGTCCGGTGATGTTGCCAAGCATGTGCTCGAAGTATTCTCCCATGAGCGACCAGTCTCCGGCAATCCCCCGTACCTGGGTCTGTGCAAGGTGAATGTGCGAGTCAACGAATCCAGGCAGCACGATCTGCCCTTCTGCGTCAATCTCTTCAGCATCCGACGCACTCAGCCCCTGTCCGATGTCGACGATTTCACCGTCCTCGATCAGGATATCGCCCTCGTCCAACTGGCCAATATCCGGGTCGAGTGAGACGATCGTTCCATTCCGTATGATCGTTCGTGTCATGTCCACTGCTACAGTCTGACTATGAGAATAAAAATTTACCGCTTGGTAAATTTCTCCAATCGCATTCTCTCAGAACAATCGAACTATATAGCGTTGGACCGGAATGAGGGTATGAGCGATTCCGATGACCGGGCTGCCTCGCGGGACACACGTGAGGCGATCATGGAGGCGACGTTTCGTGCGCTGAGAACGCACGGATATACGGATCTCCGGATGCGCGACATCGGCGAAGAGATGGACCTGACCAGACAAGTCATCCACTACCACTTCGACGGGAAGTACGATCTCATGTCCTCGTTTCTCGAGTACATTATCGAGCAGTACGAGGGGAGCGTCGAGATAGACCCAGATACAGATCCGAAGACGGAACTCGATGCCCGAATTAACCAGTGTCTGTTCGGTCCCAAATTCACCGAATTCACACACTGGGACCGCATGAAGGTGTACCACGAACTGTATACGTACGCCCAGAACGACGGCCAGCACCGAGAAATATTCAACGCACACTACGATCGAATTCGGGGCAGCATCGTTGACGTTGTCGAAGATGGAATCGAACAGGGCGTGTTCCGTGACGTCGACGCCGAACGAATGGGTCAACTAATCACGGACGTGATCCACGCTGCACGTGGCCGACGGATTTCGCTCGGCCACGAAGACGCCCCAGACGAGGCGCGCCAAGCGATCGACGAGTTCATCCTCGAGTCGCTATACGCGTAGACCGATCCAGAGAGTATGGACACGCGGTGTCCGCTCGTGATCGACGATCTGTACGCCACTGAAGCCGCCTATGTGTCAGCAGCCGTTACCGCGTCACTGGCACGCTCGAGGACAGCCGCTCCAGTATCAGTTATTTCGACACGCCGACGCCAGAGTCCGGAACTCTCACAGTATCCCTCACGCACGAGATGGTTGATGACCGGAATCAGTTTGATCGGTGCAATGTCCACTGAGAGTGTCTCGAGGATGGGTTGAACCGTACAGGGGCCGATATCGGCAACGATCTCGAGCACTTCGTAATCGAGTGTCGTTAGGTTGTACTCGGCGAGGGCTGCATCCTGTTCAGAGATGTCGGGGAGCTTTGACTCTCCCTGGGCAGTGATTCGGATGGTATAGAGTTTCGAGCCGGTGTAGCCCGCCCTGGTCAGGTCGCCGTGTTTCTCAGCCTCTTGGATCAGGTACTCGGTTTCAACGCCGCTGAGTCCGAGGCCATCCGCGAGTTCATCCGTGCGAGTACGGCCACTTTGAAGGAACGTCAACAGCTCCTCGTATTTCGATTCAACTGTTTCGTCGTCCTCGAGTTCGAAGCGGTCGTGGACAGACGAGAGGTCGGGTGCAATAGTGTGTTGGTCACTCATTGTGATCAGCCTCTGGGCTCGAGTCTGCGTCGTAGCGAAGCAAGGTTGGGAGCAGTCCACCTTTCGTTCGGCCGCGGTTTTCGACGAACGAGTTCCATCGCTTGCTCGGCGTCCACGGCTTTGAGAGTTCAACAGCGATTCCCTGCAGGTCGGGTTGACGGTGGCCGTCGCTCGCACCCGACGGCTTTGTGTCTGGTTTCGAGTTCGTCTCCCAGTCATCTGCCCCGTAGTACGGCGGTTCAGTGACAAACGACAGGGCGATGGCAACGATCGCGGGGACAAAGATTCCGATCCACGTCTCGTGGGCGTACACACCGAGATTCCAGGGACCGTACTGCCAGATGAGCACGCTGATAATACCGAGTGTGATACCGTAGAACGCTCCGGACGATGTCAATCGCGGCCACAGTAGGCCAAGAAGCACGACTGACACTAACGGAGCAATGAACGACCACCCCAGCGCGAGCATCAACGCTGCCGTCTCTTGCCACATCACAGCCCAGACCCATGCCGCAACGCCAATCAAGACGGTAAAGAGTCGACTCGGGCCCATGAGATCATCAGAGGTCGTTGCCTGCCCCATCAATGGCTCCCAGACGTCACGGATAAGAATCGAAACGATGCCGATGATGGCCGTCGATGCTGTACTCATCAGCGCCGAAATTAATGCGATCAGAACGAAGGCATCGAGCAAAGGCGGCATCTCGAGTAATAAGACGCCGAAGACGCCACCTGAGTGATAGCCAGCGTCTGCGGGTAAGCCGTATGCAGCGACGACGTACGCTCCGGGGAGTGCGAGTAACAGTGAGAAGAAGACTGCCGTCAGGACGCCGCCGAGTATGGTCCCTTTCTTCGCATCAGCTTCACTGCGTGCACTGACGAGTCGAATCCAGTAGTACTGGTTGCCAATGATCAGGGCCCCCCAGCCGATAAACCACGTGAGTGGGCTATTGAACGTGAGGGCAATGGGTTCCATCGCGCCGGTCCCAGAGAGCGAGGCCATCTCAGGAGCGTTAGCGGCTAACCAGGCCGGTGATCCGAAGGTGATGAACAGCCAGGCTGCGACGACGAGCATCGCAACGGCGCCGATGACGACCTGAATAACGTCGTTGACCGTCACCGCCCAGAGACCGCCGAGGTACATATAAATCAGCGTGATCAGGAGAATTGCAAACGAAACATACAGATAAGAAACGTCAGTCAGTTCGGTGATGATGAGCCCCAGCCCGACGAACTGTGCAGCAACCACACCAATAATCCCGAGTGCGCTCCCAATCGCGGCGACAATTCGTGTTCGTCGGTCAAATCGTTGCTCCATCCACTCTGATGTCGTGTACACGCCTGATCGTCTGATGTAGGGCGCGATTTTCCAGCCGAAGATGACCAGAAAGACACACCACGTGAGCATATACAACGACGCCGGGAGCAATCCAAGATTGACCGCAAATTCGGGGAGTGATGATGCCTGTGAACCTGCTAACCCGATTGCAGCGAACCCAGCCCCAATAACGAGATAGTTGATTTCTCGACCAGAGACAATGAAGTCTGATGACGACTCAATCCACTGTTCCGTCCGATACCCAACATACAACATTAGCAAGAAAAAGACTATCACGCCTATCAGGAGCGATGCAACTTTTGCAGTATCCGGTGTGGCTTCCACCATGCGTGTGTTCCTCTACCGTGGACAACCTTAATTATTATGGATAATAGATAGCCAGAGGACAGATGGGACGATGATGACCAACTCGAGAGCACACGCTACGGACGGTGAAAACGCAAAATTCCGTGGATTACCTGTCTTTGTGGGCTTCAGTTAGGAGAACAATAGCCCCACCAATGAGCGCCAAATTCTTACAAAAGTTAATTTTGTTGTCGTTTCTGTCTTTGCCCTCCATGTTCCAGAAGTCGTGAATTTGCGGTGTTGTCCCGAGGAAGAACACAATGAGCCCAACGGCTGAGGCACGCGGATACTTCCACAGCAAGATTCCTATATTCGCGACGAGCAAGAGGGCAGTCGCTGCAGGAACCATAATTTCCGGGAGTGGGACTCCCTTCGAGTCGGCGATCTCGACGCGCTTTTCGTTGCTTTTGAACCCATCAACCGCCATATACGCCAACACGCCGCTGTAGAGCGCTCGCCCAAGCAACGACGGAGGCTCAGCAGACGTCGTCCGATCAGTCATTCGTGATCACACGCTCGAGGGCGTTGTGAGTGTGGCTTGGTACCATTGTCCGGCTATAAATTCAGGCTGGTTGCATAAATGTGTATCGGGGACAGGGGTGTCAACGCCTCCCTGCTGCGATTTGGCAGAGTTAGTGCGTGACCCTAAAATGGAGACGTCGATTCTAGTAGCCAATAGTAGTACGCTTTCGTTACTCAAATCGTCCAACAAAACATAAGTACTGGAACGGGCAGATGTATGGCTCGGATGGCGTGTCACAACATCTATGTGGACGGAGGAAGAAGGTAGTGTAAGATGGCCACAAATAACGACAAAATCCAGTTCCGGGGAAAAACCGAGAAAGAGGCCTCGCAGATCGTTGACCAGATGCGTCTCGGAGGAATCAACATCAGCGAGCTTGCCCGACAAGGTCTTCAGGAGAAACTCCGTGAAACGCTTTCGGACGAGGAGAAGATAGAGATTTACCAACGGTACGAGCAGGGAGAAATTCCTGATGAGGTAGCAGAGATGCTAATCGGAGACGGCGTAGAAGAGATACAGCGTGAGAAAGAAGCCTTTGAGGAGGCGATGAAACTCGACACGAGCGGAGTCTACCAAGAATAAGGATGGTAGGAGACGAGAAACGCCATCCAATTATTGTTGACACAGATGCGTTGATCGCAGTAGCGGACACCGATCTTTGGGAGAGGATTGTAGAAACCCTCCAAATCACGACCACAAACGTCTGTTATCAAGAACTGTCTCGTCATGTTCGAGAAAACTCAGAGTACGCTCCTGAAGGAACAAGGGAGCGAAGGCTACACCATGGAAGCAAAACTGCCCTCAAGCCGTTCAACGATGATGGGAATAAGTCGTTCACAGTGGTTACGTGCGTTCCACGCCCACATGGAAAAGATGCTGGAGAAAAGTCATTACAGACCGATATTGAACAGAATATAGATCAATATCACTTTGCGATTCTAATGGACAAACACGGGCGACGATCCATCAACCGAGTATTTGATGACGCCAATACAGCAACAGGACGAGCAGTCGCCCCTCCATTTCTCCTATACCTTTTGTTAAAGAAGGATGAGTGTACCGTAGAGGAGTTCTGCAAGGCATGTGGTGAAATGCTCCGAGGAGAAGGCTGGACAGGGTATCAAGCGATTCAGGCAGCATGGGAAGCAATTCCGGTCGATTGCTCGCAGTATCTCCCAACCGATCTACTTCCATGACGCTTTCTGAATAAAGAAGTCGTATTACCAACTACTGCTAGACAACGGCAATGCGGCTGACGTTGGCGTCAATGCGACCGACGGTCTCGTACTCGCCGTCGCGGCGTCGCATGAGTCGACCCGTAACATCGTCGCGCTGGTCCGGGACGTCAAAGAGACCTGAGCCACAGAGCAGGTCGCCATCGTGGACCGCCCACGTCTCGATCACTTCGTGTGGTTCGCCGGGGAACGCCACTCGTTCGAAGTCCCGTCCGAAGTTAGTCGATTCGAACAGCGCCGTCTCATGTTCGTCGTTGACCCACGCAGGCGGTGCCTCCTCGCCACCACAGAAAAAGACGGTCCCGTCGTGGACGAACACCCGCCGGATGTACGAGAAGTCGTTCCCGGTATCGATTCGCGTCCACGACTCACCGGCGTCGGTCGTCCGGTACAGCCCTCCCTCACCGACGGCATGTCCGAGACCGAGATTCTCGAGGTTGTGGTCGAGATAGCCCGTTGTTGCGAGCCAGACGTCTTCCGAGATCGGCAGAACCTGATGAATGTCGTCAATGATCGTGTCGCGGCGATCGATCCAGGTCTGTCCGCCGTCGTTGCTGAGATGAATCCCGCCCGCTTCGACCCCGGCGATGAGTCGCTCCGGTCGTCCTGGCACGGCCTCGAGCGCACGCAATCGTGCGTAGTGGGGGTCGATTGGCGACTCCCAGTGGCCTCTCGAGGGCAACTCTCGAAAGCCCTTGAGTTCGCTCCACGTCTCGCCGTCGTCGACCGAGCGGTAGATGTAGGGGTCGTTCGTCCCGGCATACAACACGCCGTCTGCTGTTGCGAGGATCGACCAAACTTCACTCTCGCCGGCGTGCCAGAACCGATCTCCAAGTGGGACACCGAGGTCGTCCCAGCTCAGGCCGCCATCCGTCGACCGATACGCACCACTCGAGGAGGCGATGAATACGCCATCCGTGTGGTCGAACGTCCTGGCCGCCGTGACAACGCCACAATCGAGGACCTGTTCTGGTTCGTCGTCTTCGAACGGAACGTCTTCAACGCGATACAGCCCGTCATCTGTGCCGATGAGTACTGCCATAGCTGGTATGTGATCACGACTCACAATAAACGTTCGTGATGATTCGAGCCGTCATCGTCAGCAGTGAGGTGGGTACTCGTCGGATCGAACCGACTGGACAGCCACCCAATCGCAGCCAAACGTGCGACGGATCGGCAAACTGCTAAGTGCATGTCGCCCAAACACCACGCCTGAAGACTCGAGACAGGCCACACCGGCCACACCCACACATGGATTCGACACACCCAACGAAACGGCCGACCGATGCAGCGTACGTCGACGACGACTTCGAACCACCAACGGAACTTCTCAATCTCCCCTGGATCGACATCCATAACCACGCACACACACTCTCCTGGGAGGACCGCGAGCGCTACGCCCTCTCAGGCTGTGAGGGCATGGTCATGGTCTCATCGGGCTATCACTGGACGCCGTACAAGCCCGTCCGGGCCGACGACGTTCGATTGCTGTGGGACGATGCCATCAACCGCCGCAGTGCAATCGAACGCAATCACTTCTTCGAGGCGAAACTCGGGCTTGGGATCCACACGGGCGTTCGCATCGAGGACCCGGACGAACTCCTCGAGGCCATGGCTGACTACTGTGCGCTCGAGGATGTCGTCGCCATCGGCGAGACTGGCGTCACTCCGTCTCAACACGTCGAACGGTGGAGCCTCGACGAACAGCGCGCCATCGTCGAAGCCCAGATGGAACTCGCGGACGCCCACGACCTGCCTGTTCTCTTGCACACGCCGAATCAGTCAGTCGACGCCAAACGGTCGTACCGGCCAGAAGTCCATACGCCGGGGTACGAGAAGAACGCAGGACTGGGGCAGGAGCCAGTGATCGACAGCGACAATCCCGAACTTGAGGCAGTGAAAATCGACGTCGAAGCCGCTCGCGATGCAGGACTGGACGAGAAGCAGGTTGTTGCCTCCCACGCCGATCCGAACAACACCGCGTATCTAATGGACGAAACTGAGTGCTATCTGAGCTTTACCATCGGACACTCGTGGCTGGTCGGCGTCACCGCCGCAGATGTCGCCAATGCCATCGACGAGTACGGGCCGGAACGGATCATGATCGACACCGACTGTGCGAACGTTCTTCGAACAGACCCGTTCGCGCTCAAGCGAGCCATTTTCGAACTCTATCGCTACGGGATCGATACCGACGCGATCCGCCAGGTTGTCGTCGAAAATCCCCGCGACGTCTTCGGGTTCGCCGAGTAGTCGGCGATACCCAAATCGCTCACTCGAACGCGCAGTCGTTCGTCAGTTCTCCCAGTTCTTCGATACCGATCGTCACACTGTCGCCGTCCTCGAGCAAGACCGGCGGCTCGCGGTAGACGCCGACACCCGGCGGCGTTCCCGTGAAGATGAGGTCGCCCGGCTCGAGCGTGAACGCCTGGCTACAGAACGAAACCAGTTCGTCAATGCCGAAGATGAAATTCGATGTCGAGGAGTCTTGCAGTCGCTCTCCGTTGACTTCGGCCCAGATTTCGAGGTCGTGTGGATCCGAGACCTCGTCGGTTGTGACGAGTTCGGGGCCGATTGGTGCAAAGCCGTCGAGGCTCTTTCCACGGACCCACTGCCCGTCGCCGTGCTGGAGGTCACGCGCCGACACGTCGTTGCCAACGAGATAGCCCGCGACGTGATCAAAGGCATCTTCTTCGTCGACGCGGCGGGCCTCCTCACCGATGACGATGACGAGTTCAGCTTCGTAATCGACTTTTTCAGTCAGATCGGGGTCCCACGAAATCGTCCCGTCTGGATCGTTCACCGTCGTTGGGAACTTCGAGAAGAGGACGGGTTCGTCGGGGATCGGATTGTCACCCTCCTCGGCGTGATCCTCATAATTGAGGCCAACACAGACGACCTTTCCCGGATCGTCGATCGGTGCATGGCGGGTAACCTCGTCGGCGTCGTAGACGCCAACCCCGGTTTCGTCGGCGTACTCGAGGGCCAGTTCGGCCTTGCGCTGCCAGTTCCACGTCGCGATGAACTCGCTGCTCGAGCGTGGAATCTCGAGGCCGGCCTCGCGACCGGCTTCCGCGAGATTGATGATGGAGCCGTCGTCGGTTGGGACGCCACACCAGTGCTGTGCTGCTTCCGTCGTACTGTATTGTCCAAGTCGCATTGTAGAGTGGTTCTCGTTGGGACTGTTTCTCTATGTAGGTAAAAATGTACTGTTCACACTGGCAAACGGAAGTCAGCGATCGTCGAATCGTTCTGTCTGGCAGGATCACTCCACGGGACGAAGTCGTGGTGCATCTGCACGACCGCCATCACGGAGGCGATACGAGCCTGCAAACGTGACCCTGTCGCCGATTTCCATCGGGTCGTCGGTCGCCTGAGCCAGTAGTTGAACACCATCGTCGAAGCGGACGAGTGCGATCCGATTTGGACTGCGAACGTCGTTCGGTGTTACGGCGACATCCGTCCACGCGAGGAGTTCCCCCGCCTCGAGTTCGTACGTTGACCACTCGCAGGCGCCACAGGACGGACAGTGCTGTCGGGTGTAGTACCAGCGTCGGTCACACGCATCACAGACGAAGGCGTGATCGACGGGAAGTGGGTCAGGTACCGGAGACGAGGTGCTGTGTGAATGTAATTCAGTCATTGTTCAAGGAGTGTACACACGCTGTTGTTGCCAAAGCCGGCGACGTTGATTGCGAAGCCGATTTCGGGGTCGGTGACGCGTCGGTCGTCCGGGAGGTCACCACGGAGTTGCCACGTCAGTTCGATCAGTTGCGAGATTCCAGTCGCGCCGAGTGGGTGTCCTCGCGCTTTCAGTCCACCACCGGGGTTGACGGGCAACTCGCCATCGCGTTGGGTCTTTCCCTCGAGAGTAGCCTCCCACGCAGTCCCTCGGTCGTAAAAGCCCAGTTCCTCGAGTTCCAGCAACTCGAGGATGGTAAAGGCGTCGTGGATACACGCGACATCGACAGCTGCTGGCTCTAGCCCGGCCGCCTCAAACGTTCGCTCGCCGGCGTGGCGGACACTTGCAATTTCGATTGGGTCGGATCGGTCAGCAATGGCGTGCGTTCCTGTTGCACTGCCGACGCTTGCAATATGCACACTGTCGGCTGTTGGTTCGGCGCTCAGTACGAGCGCTGCCGCGCCATCGCTCATCGGACAGCAATCGTACAATCGCAACGGATCAGCAACAAGTGGTGAGTCACGAACGCCCTCGACGGTGATCTCCCGTTGTAACTGTGCGACGGGATTGGACGCTGCATTGGCGTGATTCTTCACTGCAACCGCAGACAGTGCCTCGCGTGGCGCGTCGTAGCGCTCGAGGTACTGTCCTGCGGCGAGTCCGGCGAATGACGGGAGCGTCAGCCCCTGGTCGTACTCTCGCTCGTGGACCAGTCGGCTCATGGCCTCAGTCACATCAGCGGTTTCGCCGAGTGACATCTTTTCGACGCCGACAACAAGCGCCGTCTGGGAGGAGTCACTTGCGACCGCGTCGACGGCTCGATGGACAGCGCTGGCTCCACTCGCACTGGTGTTTTCGACGCGGTCGGCTCGCACGCCCTCGAGACCAAGACTGGCTGTGACCGCGTTTGCGATGCCACCTTGCGTCTCGAGTGCTTCAGGAAGCGCCGCCCCAACGTGGAGCGAGGTTGCCTCTGAGGGCTCGAGACTGGCATCTTCGAGCGCCGCCACTGCCGCATCCGTCGTGAGTTCAACGACCGACCGATCTGCGCTCGCAGTGAACGGTGTCATCCCGACACCAGTGATGGAAACGCCAGTCATCGATCTTACGTCTCGTCCTCGTTCGTTGAGCCGAAGACGCCTGCAGCTTCTAACTCATCAAGTTCTGCCTCTGAGTAGCCGCGGTCACGAAACACCGCGCGGTTGTGCTCGCCGAGCAACGGCGGTGCCGACTCGAAGCCGCTCTCGACCCCATCGAACTTCAGCGGATGTTCGATCACCGGAACCGTACCGAGTTCAGGATGTTCGATTTCGGTGACGGCCTCTCGGGCTTCGATCTGTGGGTTCGTCAGCGCCTCATCAACGCTGTAAACAGGGCCAGCCGGTACGCCACCCTCTTCAGCGATAATCTCGATCCACTCATCCGTTGTTCGATCAGCCAGCGTCGCTTCGATTTCTGCTTCGAGTTCCTCGAGATGGTCGACGCGGTCAGCGTTCGTCTCAAAACGCTTATCAGCGGGCAGATCCGGTCGCTCGAGTACTTCACACAGTTCCATCCAGAGCTTTTCGTTCAGAATGCAGATGTTGATGTAGCTGTCTTTGGTCTCGAACGTCTGGTACGGTGCAAGCACGGGATCTTTGGTTCCCATACGCGTTGGCTCCCTATCAGCGAAGACCTGTCCCGCCTGTTTCGTCAGCCACGGGAGTGTGGACTCGAGCATGCCGAGGTCGATGTACTCTCCCTCGCCTGTTTGTTCGCGACGATAGAGCGCGCTCATCGCACCGAACCCGGCCCACATCGACGTAATGAGGTCCGTGATCGGCAGACCAACTTTGACGGGTTGTCGATCAGCCTCGCCTGTAACACTCATGATCCCGCTCATTCCCTGAATAAGAAGGTCGTAGCCAGATCGCTCTCGCCACGGACCAGTTTGCCCGAACGCCGAGATGGCGAGGTAGATGATGTCCTCGTTGTGCGACGTGATCGTCTCGTAATCAATATCCAGGCGTTCGGCTGTTCCCGGTCGGTAGTTCTGAATGAAGACATCTGCATCTGCAGCAAGGTCGTACAGCGCGTCCTTTGCGTGTGGATTCTTTAGATCGAGTTCGATGCTTTGCTTGCCGTAGTTGACCGTCCAGTAGTACGGCGATTCACCGTTGATAAACGGCGGGCCGGAATGACGAATTGCGTCTCCGTATCCCGGTTGTTCGACTTTGATAACCTCTGCACCCTGATTCGCGAGCATCGCGGAACAGAACCCCCCAGTCACGAACGTTGAGAGGTCAAGCACCGTTACGCCATCGAGTATTTTGTCTGTGTCTGTCATACGTGTGCGTCGATTCCCAGTGGTTGTTGTTTCACGCTCGTGGGCCGAGCGGATGATCGGTGCCAGTCCCACCCTGGCAACTGCCTCGACCCTGTTTTCCGTACGCTCATATATCGCCTCGAGACGCCCGATTGCGCTGGTCTGGAACGAGACGTGGGTCGGCTGGTGTCAGACTGAGTGATCGGAGTTGACCACTGCGACCAGTTACTGGTGGACTGCTTCGTGTGAAATGATCGGTTCCTCACGATGTAAACCTATCGCCAAGCACAGGAACGGTCCTGCAATCTCACTGTCGACGGAACAGCGACGACATACAGAATCCCATATTTTGAAATCGCGTGGTACTGTACACAGAGCGTCTAAGACAATGCATTAAGTGGTAGTTGCGATTCTTCTATCGAAAATTCACTCCCAGTATGTAGGAGGAAGGAATTACAATCATACTTTCGTAAAATATAGCTAATAGAGGCTATAATTCCTGTAATACCCGATCACACCACAGCCCTCAATCCCATTTTACGGGAGTATTGATTTACAGTGGTACCCTGGTAACGCAGTAGTCAGGAGAGACTAACACTGCACTAGATTAAGTACTGTTGAATATGTAAATATGGTGTCGATTGTGGTACTGTGCATGTTGGTGGTACGGACTAACAGCGCAAATACGTCTGTTCATTCGCGCAATTCGTGACTACTGCTAGTGTCCTTGATCATAGCTACTGGGCAGCAGTACTGCTGTAATAAGCGATTGACTTGTATAATACTTGCTTGAGTTGCTACGTCGAATCTGCAGTCACTGTCGTGACTATCGCCAACCTACGTGCTCGGAGTTACTTTCTGATTTTCGATAATTGACGGCCCAATTAGATTGATCACCAGTTCAATCCATGCACGAGTACGACACTCACAACAACTATTTGACTGATTCAGCAGCAGAACAAATCCGAATATATGGGATTTATTATCTGTGAGTGCTATATAGGCCCATGGTAAACAAAATCGACTCAACGGTCAAAACGACGGAAACGTCGTTTCTGCTCGTCAGGACCATCCGTAATCGTGGGGGTGCAACAATTGAGGAACTCTCGAGAGAACTTGGGCTCTCCGAGAGTACGGTCCATCGCCATCTTGTTACCCTCCGAAATCACGACTACGTCGTTCAGGAGGGAGAACAGTACCAGATCGGTCTTGGGTTCCTCACGATGGGAGGCTATGCTCAACGGCGAGTGACAGCATATCCAAAAATCAAAGCAAAGGTCGACGAACTCGCAGCGAACACCGGCGAGCGAGCCCAATTCATCGTCGAAGAGCACGGCCAGCGAGTCTATCTGTATACCGAAGTTGGCGAGAGCGCAGTCCAAACCGGCGCACACGTCGGCAAGCGTGGCGCAATCTACACCAGCGCAGCGGGGAAAGCAATTCTTGCGAACCTACCAGATCAGCGTATCGAGGCGATCATCGAGGAACACGGCCTCGCGGAGGGAACCAGCGACAGTATCTCAACCAAGGCCGACCTCTACGACGAGTTGGCCACAATCCGCGAACAGGGCTATGCGTTCAATCAACAGGAAACGACCGAAGGCGTCAACGCCGTCGGTGCAGCTGTTCTCGACTCCGATGGCTCAGTCGTCGGTTCCCTGAGCGTCTCTGGCCCGGCAAACCGAATTAAAGACGACTGGCTTACCGAGGATTTGCTCGAGCAGGTCCTCGGCGCGGTGAACGAGCTGGAACTGGATATCAAACACTCTGTCTGAGTTCTGCATCCTGTACCAACCCAGCTGTCACTCGGGAACGCTCTTTCGGCCTGTAACCCGATCTGGGTCGAGTCGGAAGTCATGAAACTCAACCTCATCGCGCGGGCGGTCGAAAATTTCGACAGTTGGGATGTCGATCGCCCACATTCCCTGCACGGCAACCGACTCAGGATGGGCTGTTGCTAACTCCTCGAGCGTTCCTGTCGCGACGACGCTTCGCCAGCCATCGGCCGTGTCACGGTAGGTGACAAAGGAGACAGGATTGTCGAGAAACTCTCGTTTTGATGTGCCAGGTGGGAACGAGAGCCGAAAGTAAAACGTCTCATCACTGTCGTAAAAGCCATACGACACTGGAAGTGAGGCAGGTGGCTCCCCCGAATCGGTCGCAAACGAGAGCACGCCGGTGCCGCCAGTATCCAGAAAGTCTATTCGCTCCTCACGGGGCAGGCTGGTCCAACGGAGTCCCTCCATCCCGATAGCATACACCTGCAAAGATCAAAAACAATGGGGGTGGTTATGAGTAAACAGAGTGCTTGCACAGCGAACAGGCAAACCACGGGACAAGACACTCGGAATGAGACAGCACAGTAGCTCCCCTTCGCCGAATACGATAGTCGTTGGATATACCGACTGTCACGCCATCGTGTGATGCGATTATACACTCTCACGGGATACAACCAGCTATGGCGTCACTTCTCAGACAACTGCTCGTCGTGGTCGGCGGTTCGCTCGTGGCGGGGACCGTCATGACAATCCTGCTTGCACCACCGAATCAGACGGCAGCCGCGCTCACGTTCGGGGTCGTGTTCGTGGCAGCAGTCGTCCTCGCGTACGGAATTGGTAACCTCGGCCTCTCCTGGGCCGATACTGCGTACCCAATGCCGGAGCCAACGAGCAATCCCTCCGAGGCATCGACGGATACCTCGCAAGCCGACCTCGAGGATTTCAAGTGGACCATACGTGAGGGGATTGGCGTCGCGATTGCGTCGTTGTTCGGGCTGATCCTGCTCGTGTTATTCTTGCTCGAAGAGACTGCACTCGCGAGATCGCAAGAGCTCACGGTCGGTACGATCGGTGGGATGGCGCTGTTGGTCGTGCTTACGCTGACGCTTGTGGTGGTCGGTCTCTGGAGTTGGCGCGGTCGATAACGTACATTGAGAGCAGCGTGAGGTACTCTCCAAGAGAAATATCAATATTGCAATACGGCGAGCAACACAGTAACTCACCTCAGAAATGACTGTGTACTGATGTCGAATCGTGTCGAGCCGTGTCGGTCACTTGCTTGTGATACAGCGCGCGAAGGTGTTCAAGAGAGTGCTCAACGGACACCATTTCGCGACGGCGGAGACAGAGATTTCGCAATCGCTGTTGCTCGGACTGGACTCGCTCGAGTGCGTCACACAGCGCATCGATATTTCCAGGTGGGTAATGATAGCCGGTTTCACCCTCTAGAACGGTGTGTGATAGTGCACCGGCATCAACAGCGACGACTGGCGTTCCGCAGGCGTTTGCCTCGAGGGCAACGAGTCCCTGTGTCTCGATTCTCCCTGGAAAGACGAACACGTCGAGTGTAGAATAAAGCGCCGGCAGCAGTTCTCTGTCGAGAAAGCCGGGAAAAATCACGTCACACTCGAGGCGCTGTGCACGTTCTTCGAGTTCGGGACGTGATGGGCCGTCGCCGGCGATAATGGCTGTGAGGTCCATCGCTGCCGCAGCATCGACGAGTTCATCGAGGTGTTTTTCCGGACTATGGCGTCCAGAATAGCCAATTACTGTGGTCTCCTCGTTGATTCCGTACTCGGCTCGAAACAGTGCCGGGTCGATCGGACGAAACAACGCCGTATCGATGCCGTTCGAAACGATTTCGATTGGCGGGCTGGGATCAATTTCAGACCTGAGGCGGCGTCGGGCATCCACAGAAGGGACCGTAATCAGATCGACGGTATCGTAAAATCGACGCTCATAACGGCGACACGCATCTTCAGCCCACGCAGTAAACGGTGAGTGTGGAACGTACTGCTCGAGTCGGTCGGCAAGCACAGTATGGTAGGAGGCAACGACTGGGACCGAACACTGTCTGGCAAACCGAACGCCGGCCATCCCGAGCGTGAACGGTGTGTGAACGTGAACGATCTCGGGATCTGAGACGCTGTTGGGAACCACCGGCGCGCCGAGGCGTTGGCTCCGCTCGGTTGGAATCGGCACACTCGGAATCGGCAGTTCACCGTCTCGAGGCTGGTGAGTTGGCGAGCGAGGATAAACGACATCCATTCGGCCGTAGCGGTCGGTCCAACGTGAGCGCCAGAGGTCAATCGTGTACGTAACGCCGTTGATGGCGGGAAAGTACGTGTCCGTGAATGCCGTGACGTGGTCGATCACTGCCACGGCCTACCACGTCAGACAGTAAATCAGTATGGCGCCGCATCACGAAATGAGATATCGTGTGCCTGCAGGATCGAACGCATCGTGGTGACGCCTCGAGTAGTATTCCATCCCTTTGCTCGGTAATGTTTGATCGGGTGGCGAATCCAGGAGTGTTCCCAGTGGGCGTATGCCTCAACAGCGCTGTCGCTGGCGCGGAACACTGTCACGTGGAGTTGCTTGGGTGCAAGTGGTGACCGCCGGTGAACCCAACTGCCTGCTGACTGACGGCCATCACGATGGCATTTGAGCGCAGCAACTGGTTCCGGGCTGAACCCCATCGATCGAAGATCAGAGCGAAACCGAATGAGTGATCGATCGACAGTGCCGACGTACTCCGAGGGATGCATCGTACACTGGACGTAGCCACCGAACTGTGTCGCAACGTTGTGGAGGGGTGGACAGACGCGTCGGCGAAGGGCCGTTATTCGATCGATTGCAGCGGCGTTTCCTGAGTCGGTCATAGACGATAGCACTTCTAGTGCGTCACTCTACAATATAATATCGAAAATCGCTGAGCCGCGTTGAAAGCCGTTTAGGTGGTGGGGTGTAGCTGGTGGCGGCTTCCAAATAAGGGCGGACACATACCCGCGTCTTCACCGTCGTTATCTGGTCATATTTCAAGAAAGTCGGCGGCATGAGAAGAGGTCACGGTTTTATTCTATCGCGTCGTGGAGTGGAAGGTGATGTCCAAACACATTCTCGTCCCCGTCGATGGGTCACCGCTCTCGAGACAGGCACTCGAGATTGCCTGCGAAGAGTACGATGATGGGAAAATTACTGCGCTGCACGTGATCGATCCAACTGAACCCGGATACAGCGTCTACGGTGTGGATCAAGAGCCCACCACCACACCCCGACAAGGATCTGATAGCTGGTACGAAAACGCACATGCTTACGCAGCGGAGCTATTCGAGGAGTTGTCGGCTGTCGCAGCAACCGCTGGTGTGTCGCTCGAGACAGTCACGACAGTCGGGCGGCCAGATCGGGACATACTCACGTACACGGCTGACAACGACGTTGACCAGATCATGCTGGGCAGCCACAGCCGCGATGAGGAGTCCCCGCTCCTACTCGGGACGATCACAGAAGCGGTTGTGTTTCGATCACCAGTTCGGGTATCCGTCATTCGGTAGCTATCGAGATGTAGCGACGAGTGGGTTCGATCAGTAGTGAATCGACGAAAACGCGCACATGGAAGGTGTCTGTTTAGGGAGGTCTCTAACAGACAGGAATAGCAATGAACGCTGTGCATGGATTATCTCGTCGGCAGATGCTCAATCTTGGGAAAGGTGTAGTACTGCTGACGCTCGTTGCGGGCTGTGCAGATGAAGGCCCGGCAGAGCAAGATGATGGAGAAGAGACGGACGACACCGAACCAGATGGTGCACTCGAGCCCGATACACGAATCCTCTTTGACGCACAGACACCGGGCTGGGTCGGCATCGAACCCGACACAATCGCTGACGAAGAAAATCCCACAATCACGCTGCAAGCAGGTGAACAGTACGAAATCGGCTGGTTCGAAGGTGATGGCGCAACGCACAATATCGAACTCGTCGACGAAGACGACGAGGTTGTCGACGACTACCAGACCGACGATGCGGAAGAAGGTGGAGACGACCAACTCATCCACTTCGACGCGACCGACGAAATCGCCCAGTACGTCTGTCGCCCACACGAGACCACGATGCGCGGCGATATCCAACTCGAGGATTGACAAACTCCACATGACTAAAGTCGTGGGCTTTCTCCTCAATATTCTGTAAGCCTAAGAGTCGAATATGCAGCGATGCGCGCTCGTCAGAACTGCCGCCCGGTCACTGGTTGCCCCCTGTAGAGACGATTTCGACAAACTGCGTGTTCTCACAGACAGCACACTCAGCTGGTGTTTGGTATCGTGCATACACCAGATCGCAGGCGCTGCAGGCATACAACGGTCGTTGTTCGCGCTCACCCGACATGCTGTCGCCTATGAATCGCGCGCAGAAAGCACCTTTCCCGGCAACCTCCGATAAACTTGCCGATGCCCCGTTCGACTGTCAAACCGGGCTAGCGGACGACAACGACCGGCACAGGGGCACGTCGAACGACAGCTTCAGCAATGCTTCCAAGAAGAATTCGAGAAATTCCGTCTCGACCGTGGCTACCCATGACAATCGTATCGTACGCTCCCTCGTCGGCGTAGGCAATGATCTCGTTGTGGGCTTCGCCGATGACAAGGTCTGTCTCGAGGTCGTGGTCTACGGCCTCAGCGAGTGCCAATGCATCCTCGAGAATCGTTTCGCCGTTTTCCGTGGCTCTTCCGATTGCTGGCGTGATCGTCTCGTCACTCCCAAATGCGGCCCAGTATCCCTCAGGAACTGTAACGACGTACAGTGCCGTCACTGTCGCCGAGGGAAACGTTTCGAAACTGTACTCGAGTGCCTCTTGCGCTTGTGGTGAGCCGTCGAACGGCACAAGAATCTGGTTGGCCATATTGTGTCATATGATGTCAGGAGACATAATGGTATCTCGGCAGACACCGTATCCGTCATCGAACGACAACGACTGGCACAGGGGCACGGCGAACAACAGCTTCAGCAACACTCCCGAGAACGACTCGAGAGAGTCCTGTCCGCCCGTGGCTCCCGAGAACGATCACGTCATACGGTTTGTCCGTTGCCAGCGCCACGATACGGCGATCTGGTTTTCCAGTTTCGATCTGTGTCTCGACCTTCCGGCCGTAGGCCCCAGCCACATCGGTTGCGTCCTCAAGGATATCTGCTGCGTACGAACGCGCTCGATCCGTGATCGGAAGTTGAAGTTCCGGCCCCGCAAGCAGCGTCAGATGTCGCTCCGGAATCTCAATTACGTAGAGCGCCGTAATCGATGCGTCTGGAAACCGCTCGAGAGCGAACTCGAGAGCGTCGTCTGCAAGCGGCGAGCTATCGTATGGAACGAGGACACGGTCGGCCATATCGGTACTACAACGAAATGGCAGATAATGGTTGTAACCGAACGCACTGACGTACTGTTTGTACGGACAATCGACTACTAAATCGGTATATAGATGATGTATCTTTTGAATGATATAGAAAGGAAGACTACCTTTATTCGATCACTGTCGGGTATCGAAGAGACAGCACGATCTGGGATCTGTTCAACATAATTGCGAGAGTTTGTTTTCGACCGCGATTTAGAGCGTTAATGTGCATATTTTAATTCTCTATAGAAACATTTTCGACTTTATTGTTTCAATTTTATTCAGAGCCGGTTACTAGGTAGTATCCATATTCCGATCCGTAAGTAACACTCGGTCCTGAGTTCAAACGGCTATGCGCGTTGATTTCGGTTGTACAGGTACCGCTGATGGGCTGTGTGAATCGGTTGCTGAATGAGACAAAATCAACCCATGTTTATGCGAGCTATCCGACTATAGCCACAGTATAACAGATTCCGAACACCTACACATGACCAAATCGCTGTCCGGTGATCTCTACTGGCTCGAGTCGATAGAATTCCATCGACAACTCCCGAAGCGGTTTTTCCGGGTGGATATCGAATGTTGGCATCGTTGCATTTTCAGCAACCGCTTTTGCCGCATGTGGGTGTTTGTCGGGTGGGACCTCTTCAAGAGGGCCACGGGCAACGACGCTTTCTGATGGGGTTTCGGTAAACACTGTGACGGTAGCGATTTCAGTTGTATCGATGAATCGCATTTTCTTACTATCGTCAGCAGCGACAAACTGGAAGTAGAGATAGTCACCGTCATAGCCCACTGAGTGTGGAAGCGCGTATGTTTCTGTTCCGTTCGTCAACGACAAGATACCAGTTCCGGTGTCTGATAGAATAGTGTCTATTGTAGTCCGACTCAGTCGCTCAACCATACCCGCTGATTTATATTGCGGGTGTATATATGTGTGGAGAATACGTATTGGAACGCTTGAGACTCGAATTTAGATCGTTCTAAATCGAAACATACACCAGAGTCACCAAATCGTCCCATACAAAATATAGTAACAACTGAAACTGTTTACACACCAATCGCATGACGGCTATGCGATTGGGTGTGCACTGACTGTCAATGGCTACTATAGATGATGGCCTCATCCGTGTATGCGGCGTCCGTGGTTACCTACCGCTCACAAATTGAACCGGTCAATCGAGACATACATTGTCGTGGACGTGAAAACTAACCTATGGTCGTCTCCCAGCAGTTGCTCGTTCGAACAATTCATGTGCTGGCTGCGGCCGGATTGTTCGGTGGCTCGAGTGCTCTCTGGGCCGTGTTCTGGGCACAACACGGAGCCACTGTTCGACTGCTAATCCGATTCGAAGTTGCGTTCTGGATTCTGCTGTCAGGACTCGTCTTCACGGGGCTTGGAAACCTGGGTTGGTTTGGAGTTCCACACGCAGAAACAACAGCTGGGACACTCCTAGTGGCCAAGTTTCTCATCGTGCTCTGTCTGGTGTTTGGCTCCATTGTTCGCTCGTTCTGTGTCGTTCGACTCTCGAGGGCAACTGTGACGGAAACGAATGCGTCGGTTCTGCGGTGGTGCTATGCACTAACAGGAATCACAGCAGGCGTACTAATCGTTCTTGCGGGGGTGCTTGTCCATGGATAAGCTTCTGGAGGTGCTTACCGTCGCGACGAGTTCCCTATTGATTGCCGTCCTCGCAGTCGTTCTCGTCGCACCGTTCAACCCCGAAATTGCGATAGCGATCAGTGGGCTCGAGACATCGATTGCGCTGATTTGCTATGGCTATCTCTGGCTTTTAACACTTGTCGCTGCGAGTCAGGGAACGCTACTTGATGTCCCGAACGGACAGTACCGACAACTGGTCACCGATTCAGCGGTAGTCGGGGCCGGTGTTACCATCGTCTTCGTAACTGTTCTCTTGATCGTCGAATTTGTGGTCCCAGATCCCATACTGTTTGATCCGGCGTCAATCTCCGTGCTGTGGCTTGTCACTGTGAGTACTATCGCTGGAGGGATTGCTGGGATCGGATTCGGAACGCTGTATCTCTGCTGTGATCGACTTGCAGCGAGTCTCGTTCCACGCGTTGACTGAGAGGCGAACGCAGAGCGCTCAACGAGGCTACTCCAGCAGTCAAACACTCGAGGAGACATAGACTACGTCAGTCGGCACCGAAGCGTTCAGACACCGTCCGTCGGGTGCCGGAAACTCGATACAATAAACAGTATCACTACCTGTTGAGAATTGCCCCCGATACTTTTGAGCAGGGCCTCGAAGAAGCTAGGTATGGATCGACGTTCTATAACTGGGAGACGTCAGTTTCTGGCAGCGACAAGCGTTGGCGCTGCTGGGCTTGCTGGCTGTGCCGACCTGGGTGGGTCGAGCGACGACTCAGAAAACCCGCTTGCGGATTCACAATCACCAGAGCCAACTGGAGAGGGTGTACGGACGGTCTCGATAATCGTACAGCCGAACCCGACTGCGCTTCAAGAGGCCCAAACTGAGGTCGTCTCGAGGCTCGAGGATGGCGACCTCGACCAAGAAGAGGCAGAAGCAGAACTTGCAGACCAAGAACAGGAGTTGATCGAGGCGGCAATTGCGGATGCTATCGCCAGAGTTGATGAAGTCGGCGCCGTCCATACTGATACCGTCGATGTCGAAGGAACGTTGCTCGTCGAGGGCGAAGCCGATGATTTGCTGGATTTGCTCGGGCAGCCCTCGATCAGTGCAATCCTCTCAGAAGAGCGCTTCGAGCAGGCCCAACAGCGCGCTGGTGCTGAAGCAGATGCCGATAGTGGTGCGCTTCCAGAACAGGAAGAGCCTACAGACGGAAACGAATCAACCGTACCGGCACCGAACGAAAGCAACACTTCCAGTACCGACGCAGAGTAACGGTTTGTATTGGGTGCAAGAATAAAACCTCGCCTTTCAGAGCGGGAAGGCTGTCACCCTTCGAGGGCGGCTTCAGCTGCATCCGGAGCGGAAATGGATGGAGTGTCGTCGAACGCTCCAAATATTGTTTGTGTTGTCACGAGCGCTGAGCCATCTCCCTGTGTGACTTCCATTCGAAGGTCAGTACCACGTAATTCGTCCCTTTCGGTGTCGATATACACGTAGTAGACTAACTGTTCAACACCAGTCTGGACGTGTTGTTGCTCTTGGCTCTCGAGTCCAGCAAGCGTCGCGTACTGATCGTCGCTCACATTTACTTCGTACATTGTCGTTTCGGTTCCATCGATCGATTCCGTTCTGATTTGTTCGAGATCAGCATCCTCGAGAGTGCCAACAGCAGTCTCGAGTTGATCGAGTTGTTCCCAGTCGCTCTCGTTGTCGAACGATGTTGTGTCCCAGTTGTCGTCTTCGTTTGTATACTGTACTCCATCATCGATGTACTGTTCTGTGGTCTCAGTCTGTGGACCGTCTCCAACGTCTGTTTCAGTTGTACTGAGCAGCTGGGCCGAATGGGAGGTTCGATCGACTGTTGCCTCGAGAGTTGTGTTCTCAGTGACTGTTGGTGCCTGTAGTGTTCGTGTTGTTTCCATCGTATAGGAGTCAACGTCGTCTGCGTGCGATATCAGGGCATCCTGTTCAATGTCGCTTTCTGTGTCCTCGAAACCAGGGACAAGACCGGAACAGCCGGCAACGAGTGTGACGAGTGTGATGAGGATACTGAGGGCGAGTACCTGTCGAGTCGGGCGAGACACGGATGTGAGATAGTTCGAGAGGGAGCCTGTTAAAGTGTTGCTGTCGTTCCCACCGAGGAGAATGAATATGTATCCGTGTTTTATTATTTGGACTGGATAATGCTTCACAGCCTTCAATAGTACAGGTTTTGATCCTAAGTGTGTACGATTACCCCAACGTTTATACCCTGAACGGAGGAAGCGCTGAGTGTATGGGTAGAAGACGACACTGGATACTGCTGACCGTACTTATCAGTGTCCTGTTACTCATTGGTGTGGGTGCTGTGAATGCCCAAGATGCCAACGAGACGGATGAGTTGCCGGTCGAGCCACCGACCGACGAGTCCCATCCGGGATACGAGTACATCCAGCAGGAAGACGATACGGAAGAGAAGATAGCGCTTGGTGAACAACTGTATTTTGACCCACGAATTTCGGAGACAGGGACAATTTCGTGTAACACCTGCCACAACGTGATGGAGGGTGGCGATGACAGTCGCCCTGTTGCGATGGGTGTCCACGGTGAGACTGGACCGGTTTCCTCACCAACTGTCTGGAACTCCGGATTCCACCACACGCAATTCTGGGATGGTCGTGCCGACACGTTAGCCGAACAGGCTGAAGGGCCGATCGTTGCAGATGTTGAAATGGGGATGCCTGATCACGAGGCTGCACTTGATCGGGTCCGCGCCGTTGATGACTACGTCGAACAGTACGACGACGTCTACGGGGACGATGTCGACGTTGACGACCCCGAAGAACTCGTCAACCTAGAACACACGACCGATGCAATCGCGGCCTACGAGCGAACGCTCGTCACGCCGAACAGTTCCTACGACCAGTACGTCGAAGGGGATGCTGATGCACTCGACGACCAACAACTGGCTGGTATGGAGTCGTTCCAAGAACTCGGCTGTCAGAGCTGTCACTCTGGACCGATGTTCAGCGGTCAGTGGGATGAACCAGAATCGGGAGAGGGCGTCTACCAGGCACACCCTGTCCACGAGGACAACGCTGAGTGTGAGCAGTACATCGACGAGTACGACTTGATGGACCACCCGGGTCGCATGGACGTCACTGACGACGAAGCTGATGAGTTCATGTATAAGGTGCCAACGCTCCGTAACGTCGAGCATACGGCACCGTACATGCACACCGGACAGGTTCCTGACCTCGAGGAATCCATCCGTGTGATGTCGGCATGTAACCTCGATGAGGATCCATCGGATGAAGAAGTTGAGGACATCGCTGCGTTCCTCACCAGCCTGACCGGCGAGTACCCCGACCAGGAGATGCCACGACTGCCGAACCCAAGTGGCGAGTCGATGGTCCCAATGGATGCTGACACCGAGTTCGAAGACATCGAAGAAGAGCGAGACGACGGCACTGACGAGGAAGGAGACGACGACATTCCCGGACTGACGCTTGGAACCGCAGTGATTGCCTTTGCAATCGCCACAGCAGCAGTCCTGATCGGATACAGTCGCAGACTCAACGAGTAACGAATCGGTCTCAGACAACGCCACGGGGACTGCCCCCGTTTTCCGAACGACAATGCTTTCAGCAGGCGCTCGAAATTACGACGTACGTCACAAATGACCCCACGGAAACTTCTAACGATAGTTGTACTTATCGCTGTACTGGGGTTCGGCTACTACTCGATGAATACCGCTCCCGTCTTGAGCGATCACGACTACACCTACCAGGGCGGCCTCGAGTGGCATGAAGACCCGGATGAGGCACTGGCACTCGCACAGCAAGAGGATAAACCCGTGCTCGTCTACTACTGGACGACCTGGTGTACGTACTGCCAGAACTACGAGGACGAACACTATCAGGACGAGGATGTCAGAGATGTCCTCGATGAGTATGTCCTTCTCGCGATCAATCTCGATGACCCGGGCCCCGGAATGAGTCTTGCAGCCGAACACGAAGCGAACTATCCCCCACAACACGTACTGATGACCGCTGATGAACAAGAAATCTCTCGGCTCGGCGGCTATACTGAGCAGGACCAGTTCCTGTCGGAACTCGAGAGCGGAGTCGATGACCAATGAGTCCAGAATCACTGACAATCGGGACGCTATTAATTGCACTCGCAGCGTTTGCCAGCTCCGTCGCGGCAGTGCTGTTGCTGTATCGGTATCTTACCAATAGTGATGATTTTCAACGGCTCACACGTGCTGCAGCAGGAATCTCGACACTGTCGCTCGTCGTTGCCCACGGCTATCTGACGTATCTATTTGTTGTTGGGGACTACACGTATGCGTACGTCTGGCAGAATACGGCAGACTATCTCTCACTCCTGTACCGTATCACGGGCGTCTATGCAAACCACGAGGGCTCGATCCTGTTCTGGGCAACGCTGACAGCTGTTGTCGCGACCTGGACTGTCTACTCGAGTCGGTTTCGAGGACGTGGTTCTCGACTCGTGCAGTCGATCTCACTTGGTATTGTAGCCATCTTTTCAATCATGCTCGTCTCGCAGAGTCCGTTTACCCCGATCGAGACCGCGTTCCCCGATACGCCGTCGGGGTTCGTCCCACCCGATGGTGACGGATTAAATCCGCTGCTCGTCGATCCGTGGATGGCTATTCATCCACCGATTACGTTTGCTGCCTATGCGCTGTTGATCGTCCCGTTCGCACTCGGTATTACACACTTCGTCTCGCTGTTTCGCGGCGAAGAAAGCGTGTTCGACCAGTGGATACACAGCATGATCCAGTGGCTTCGGATCTCCTGGCTACTGCTTACCGCGTCTATCGTCTTTGGAGGCATCTGGGCCTACGGCGTTCTCGGCTGGGGTGGGTTCTGGTCGTGGGACCCAGTTGAAACGGCTGTGTTGATTCCGTGGCTCGCGCTCACAGCGTCGCTGCATGCAATCAACCGCTACGAGAAAACCGGTGAGTACGCAATCTTTGCGCCCGCCTCCGCAGCGTTAATCTTCCCACTCGTCATCTTTGCAACGACGGTTGTCCGCAGCGGCGTCTTTCGGAGCGTTCACTCCTTTGCAGCCGGCGGTATCGGAACGGGCATCCTGTTTTTGCTCGCTGTCACAGGAACCTTAGCGCTTGCCCTTCCGTTAGCGTACTGGCTGTTCAAGAGTGAAGATGAAACTCGTCGCCCAGCAACGGAGACATGGCTGAGCCACCGGACCGTCTATCACGGAGCCGTGCTCTCGTTTGCCGTCCTTGCGTTTATCTCTATCTGGGGGCTGTCGTTTCCGGTGCTTCGTCACGCCGCGACAGGTGTCGAAGTCAGCGTCGGTCAGGATCACTATAACCTCTGGAGCTACCCCGTCGTTGTCTTTGGCTTACTTGCTGGTGGACTGTATGCATTGCTCGATCTTCGTCGACGACGCCTTGCAATCGCCGCAACGGCTGCCGTCGCCATCGTGACACTGCTTGCTGCGTTCATCACACCGTCTGCAAATTGGTACCTGGCCAGCCCAAACCCTCACGATCCGCTTGTCTATCGGCTCGTCGGGAACGCAAGCGTTCTCTCTATCGTGCCCCCAGCTGCGTTTTTCGCTGGCTCGTGGACCGTCCGATACGTCTCTCGCATCCGAGGCGTCCCCTCTCGAGCGTTCAAACTGCGAGAGACCGGTATCGTGCTCTTACACGTCGGCGCTGCAATCATGATCGTCGCCGTCTCGTTTGTCTACCTGTTTACGACGAGTGCGTCCGTTGCCGTCGTCGGCGTCGGCGAGACGGCAAACGGCGGCGAACCCATCGTTGAGGACGTCCCAGATTCGGAGTACACTATCGAGGTGTCGAACTACGAGTCAGTCGAGGAGCCATCAATCGAGGATGCCGCTCGATCACCTGCAGCAGTACTCGAGGTGAGTGAGGACGTCTCACTTGTCAGGGGAGAGATCACCGATACGGAAACAATCGAGAATACGGCTGTTGCTCAACTCGATGAAAGCGATGTCTGGCTCGCCAGTTCCGATGGATCGGCATCGTTTGATATCGGCACCGAGGTAATCGCACGTGGAACCGTTTTCTCGGGTGATTCCTTGGATAGTGAGGCAGCCGCATACGTGTATACTGACAGCCAGAACATGGGGTCACTCGAGGACCCACCGACAGATGTCCACGAGCCACGGATGGTTTCGCACGAAATTGATGTCACCGTCTACGAAGGAGACACGCAAGTTGCACAGGGGTCGATGGCAGAACAAGAGTATCTCCGCGCAGAAATGAACACCAACGACGCGCTCATTGAGCGAGGGATCACTGGCGATACGTACGTCGTTGGGCAGGTTGACGAAGGTGGTGCATCGATCTCTATCGAGACGTATCCACTGGCCAATCAGATCTGGACCGGTGTGACGTTGATGCTGCTCGGAATCACCGCTCTCACTGTTGCGGACCATCGAAGAAAGTCGTAACCGCGACGGCGTCGTTGCTTACCCTTCTACGATATACTCGAACGTCATCCAGCCAGCAACTACCACGAGCGCGTCGTAAACGACCAAGACTCGGAACCAGGCCCGCGCCATCTCGTTTGGGAGCGACGGTTGTGTGAGCTCTGTGCCGGCCAGAATAATCGGGATGACGAGCGGAACGAGCAATACTGGGAGCAACGATTCCTGTAGCTGAGAGTGAAGCATAAGAATCGAGAGTAAGACGCCGACAGCACTGAACCCAATCGCTGCGAGCACAATGGTTCCAAGCAGCGCTGGCAGCGCGTCGAGTGCGAACGTATAATCGAGAAACACCACGACAAACGCCAGACTCAGCGTTCCAATCGCAACAATGAGAACCGCAGTGCTCACCACTTTTCCAAGATAGATCGCCGACCGATCAACAGGAGCCAACAACAACCCACTGATCGCCTCGTTTTTTCCCTCAAGTGCCACAGCATGGCTCATCCCAACTGCGCCACCAAAAACGACGGCCAACCAGAGCGCGCCACGAGCAAGGACCTCTCGAGAGCCAACGGCTTCGCCGAAGACAAACGAGAAGACAACGATGATTAACAGTGAAAACACGAACGCTGCGTTCAGCGTCTGTTTGCTCCGTGATTCGACAAGGAGATCCTTTCGTGCAACTTCATAGACGACGCGAAAGTAGTGCCGGGTCATTGGGAGACACCGGGGTGTCCCTGTCGGCCCATGGAAACGGTCTCGCGACAGTACTCGTCGTACCGTTCGATGAGCGCCTCACTCGAGGCAAGTTCACTAGCTCTGCTGTCACCGACGAGTCGACCGTTTCGTAAGAAGAGAACGCGATCAGCAAGCCGATAGCCACGCTCGAGGTCGTGCGTCGAGACGATCACTGCTCTGTCCTCGAGTGACTCGAGGACACCTGCAATCCGTTGGAGGGATGCCTGATCGAGTCCGGTGTACGGTTCATCAAACAACAGCAGATCCGGATCATGGATGAGCGCTCGAGCCAGCGAGACGCGTTTGCTCATTCCATGCGAGAAGCCGGCGACACGTTCGCCGCCGCGGTCGGCTAACCCGACAGTCTCGAGGAGGTCATCACAGCGTGTGGTGTCGACCCCATGGAGCCGAGCGTGAAGACGGAGGTTCTCACGAGCGGTGAGTTCCTCATAGAGCATCGTCTCGTGGGTTACAACGCCGATCCGAGCGCGGACAGCCGCACTGCCAATGAGTGGATCACCAGCAATTGTGATCTCACCCTCGGTTGGCCGCGATAATGACGCAAGCATCCGCAGGAGCGTTGTTTTCCCGGCACCGTTCGCTCCAAACAGCACGGCCGTCTCGCCTGCCTCGAGTTCGAAAGAGACGTCATCGACGCCGATATGCGCACCGAAGTGCTTCGATACGCCGCTCACAGAGAGGAAGACCATTGACTGAAAGTTAGCGGACGCATGACTTAAGCATTGTAATTCCCAACATGCAATTGATGGAGGTTCCGACGCTGACTGTCGTCCTGCTTGCAGGCGTCGCCACGATACTGACACCGTGCTGTCTCCCGCTGTTACCGCCGTTGCTCTCCGGAAGCGTTGGCCACCGTGCACGACCAGTTGCGATCGTTGCCGGGAGTCTTCTGTCGTTTACGGCGATCGGCGTCGCCGTTGGCTCACTTGGTGCGATCTCACCGGAGACGTTACGAGTCCCTGCGTTTCTCACGATTATCGCGTTTGGGGCAGTGATGATCGACGAAGACTTGCACCGAACGTACTCGAACTACGCTTCAAAGCTCGCAGGCGTCGCTTCACAGCAGGCATCGGTGTTTGACGAGCAAACACATCCACTCGCATCTGCGTTCTCACTCGGGCTCTTACTCGGCGTTATCTGGCTCCCATGTGTTGGCCCCGTCCTCGGCGCAGTGCTCGCTTACGGGGCTGTGACGGGTGCTGCACTCGAGAGTGGGCTGTTACTGTTCGTCTACGGCATCGGCTTTTCGCTGCCACTGTTGGCCGTTGCCTACGGAAGCAAACTTGGTGGTCGGTCAATCGCTGCTCGGATCGGGGTCCTCGAACGGCCCGATATCCTCCGCCGAGTTGTCGGTGTCGTGTTGGTGGCCAGCGGACTTGCATTACTATTCGAACTCGATCGGATTATGCTGTCTGCGCTGTGAGCACGACCACATCGTTTGAGACGATACTGGCCTAGAGCGTCATATACGCTTCAGTAGTCCCATCCCCATCGAACGTATAGATGTCCAGAGGGTCCGCTGTCGGCTCACCCATCCCTGGGGCATGCTGTGGCATCCCTGGAATTGAAATGCCAAGAACAGACGGTTCGTCATCAAAGAGTGCCTCAACTGCCTCGAGTGGAACGTGACCCTCAACGAGATACTCACCGACAACGGTCGTATGACAACTTCTCACCTCGTTCGGAATTTCGAGATCGGTCTTGACTGCAGCAATGTCGTCGACGAGGTCGACACTAACATCGAACCCGTGGGCCTCGAGATAGGCAACGTAGTCATCACAACACCCACAGTCTGCGTCATGGTACTGCTGGAGAGACGAGACGGGAAGCGAGCCTGTCCATGTCCAGCCATCAGTATCGGTCACTGAATCGTCGGGTGTCGACTCGCGAATACCACCGAGACAGCCACTGACAAGGGCACTGCCGACCACGGCGCTCGAGACACATAGCTGACGACGGGTGCGTTGCATATCGGGAGACTGGGCTGGCGGCTACTTATATGACTAACTCACTACCAGACGGTGGGAACAAGGACAATGATTTGATGCTGGGACTCGAAAGGTGGAATACGTAATGGACCGGAAGGTGAAACTACTCGTTGGTGGCGTGGGTATCCTCGTCTTGCTGTCGATCCTAGTGATGACGACGATGAGTTCGTCGGCGGAGTTCGTCACGCCGACGGAGCTATCGGAATCAGATGACTACGACGAAGAGTTGGTCAAACTCGAGGGCCGTGCTGTTTCGCTCGAGGACGACGAGGTGCTCACATTTGACGTCATCGATGAGAACCACACGACGGCGGCGAGCTACGACGGCGAGATGCCAGAAACAATGTCCGATGGACGAATTGTCGTTGCTGAAGGCCACTATGACGGGAATGAACTGGAAGCATCTGACCTTACGGTGCGCGCCCACGAAGGGGAACATCCGGACGGGAACGAGTCCAACCACAGTGCGCACCCAGATGTGGACGGCTTCGAGGGTGACACCCTGTACGAAACGAACGAATCGGAGACAGAGTATGACGAGAATTCATCAGGCTGAATCAGCACTGATGGTCGTTCCCAGTCGCGGATAACGAGTCGGGTGTTTAACTTCGCTGGCGCCTGAGTAGTGGTATGGGAGAGTGCTACGAGGACGACAGAGACGAGCTGTTGTTACTCGAGACCGGAGTCTATCTTATAGAGGTGAGCCACGTATGATCGCGAGACAACGACTACTCATCGCTGGATTGATCGCCAGTGGCGTCTCAGCTGTTGCAACGTCGTTTGCCATCTACGCGACGGGCCAGCAGTTTCTCGTTTCGTCGTTCAACCAACTTCTCTTGGAGTATCTTCCGGGCCAGTTCGTCGCCGCGGTCATCCAACAATTCGGTGACCAGGCGCTTGGACTGAGCCTCGTGTTCTCCGGCGGTGTCCTATCGATTATCTTGGGAGGTGCCGCGGTCGCTGGGTACCTCATCGGGCAGCGAGTGGCACCCGCGTATCAGTGGCTTGTTGGAACCGTAGGCGCGATGGCTGCAGTCTTCGTTCCGGCATTTCTCATCGTTGGCGAAGCCAGTCCAGTCCTCGGGTCTGTCGTCATCGGTGGCGTGATTGCAGCAGGATTCCTGCATATTCCCGAGACGAACACTGGATTCAGTACCGAACGACGAACGGTCGTGACTGCACTTGGGGGCGTTGTGGCGTTCAACGTAGCTGCTCACGCAATTGGGCTCGTCCGTAGAGAGCAGACCCAACGCGCCGAAAGTCAACTCCAGGAACAGGCCGAACGAGCAGGAGCAGAGGTCCTCCTGTCGACGGCCGACGACGCAGCACTCGAGGCAGATGGGCTCAAGCCACTCATTTCCGAGATCGGTGCGTTCTACACCGTCGACATTAATCCAAGCCCACCAACAATTGCTACTGACTCCTGGTCGCTGTCCATCACAGGGTTAGTCGAAACAGAAACCGAACTCACCTATGACGAAATTCGTGAAGAGGAGACCGTCCACGAGTACAAGGCAATCCGCTGTCTGAGCGACGATATCGATGGCGAACAACTCGATACTGCCGTCTGGACCGGTGTCAAGCTTGGAGATGTGCTCGAGCACGCTGGCCCTGAAGGTGAGTATGCGTTGCTAACTGGGGCTGATGAGTACTTTTACTCGATTCCGCTCTCGGATCTCGAAGAGTCCACGCTGGCCTACGGGATGAACGGCCGTGAATTGCCTGTTGAACACGGCTATCCGGTTCGCATGCTCGTACCGGATCGGTGGGGCAAACTCCACGTCAAGTGGCTCACGGATATTGAAATTATTGACGACGAAGAAGGCGGTTACTGGGAAGAGCGTGGATGGAGTGGAATGGGGTCAGTAAACGCCGTCACGAAAATCGATCAGATTAACCGCCCAGACGGGCAGATTCAGGTGACCGGCCACGCCTACGCTGGCGCTCGCGGCGTCGACAGCGTTGAGGTGTCGCTTGACGGAGGCGACACGTGGGAGGGCGCAACGCTCAGCGAGGAGTTACCAGACCCAGATACGACGAGACAATGGATGTTCGAATTCGATCCGAACGATTACGACGGCGATGAGTTCGATATGTACGCTCGAACCATCGATGGCGAGGGAACGGAACAGCCTGCTGAACGCAGTGATCCATTCCCCGATGGGGCCACTGGCTGGGCGCATCGGACACTCAACGCCAACTAGCCACTAACAAGGCTGTGTTCGTCAGCGACGGCGCGCCCATATGACAGGACGCCACTGTTTGAGAACGAGTTTCTTGGAGTGCGTTTCAGTCGTCTCCCTCGAGGGAGTCGATATCGGACTCACGGACGACGTCTTCGAATCGTTGCTCGAGTTCGGTAAGCTGGCTTCGAAGGTGAAAGACGTACACAACGAGTGCGATGAATATCGCACCGTAGCCGGCAAGCAGTAGATATTCCATAGTACTCAGTCACCCCCCGAGGTGTTGTAGGTTTCTCTCCGCATCCGCGTCTTCGCTGCGTTGACGCGAGCTGATAGCTCTCGCATTCGGATCCGACTCCCGAGGAAGTAGATGTACAGGAACAACAGTGCAAGCAGTGAGACAACCAGAACCTCTGCTGAAATCGCAGCCTCGGCGTCGGGATTTCCAATTGAAGGGGCATGAAGCCGTGCTGTCCAAAGCCGGGTTGAGGCATACGATATTGGGACCGTAATGAAGCCAACAACACCATACACCGACGCAAGCCGGGAGACCTTCGCCGTTCCGCCGGCACTCGAGTAAATGATCAGGTAGCCTGCGTAGATAAACCACACGAACAGGAAGGTGACGAGCCGGATATCAGACCAGTCCCACCAGGTATTCCAGATTACGCGTCCCCATGCACTGCCAGTCACGAGGGTCAGTGTCGCAAAAATGAACCCGAGTTCAGCGGAGCCGTGAGCCAGACGCTCCCAGAATCTGGTGCCAGTCACGAGATAGAGAACGCACCCAAGGAACGTGACGGTAAGGGCCAGCCCACCGACAAGTGCAAGCGGGATGTGCCAGTATGCAATGAGGTTAATACCATGGTCAACACCGTACATCGAATCTGAGGCGTAGCCAAAGATGAGTCCTAACGATACAAGTCCAAAGGCAAGTGTCCCAACCGCTGGAATCCGGCTTTGGAACACCCGCCTGAGGGCTGTAATTGGAACTCGTTCATACGAGCGCATAGCTGACGATACAGACCCAGTCGGTAAAACATATACGGTGACTTCCACGCGATAGGAGCGTATGGTCAAACAGCCAATATTATTCAGTATGCATGTTTATATTGGCACGCAGAAATTCATTTACGGGCATACCTATGTAATCCCCTATATGACGGGTTTTTATATGTCGACCTACCTATTCTCGTCACCGACTCGAGAGAGTCTGCTCTAGGGGTGGATGGAGACAGGCTGTCCCGTGACGGTGGGAATCACCACAACATCGAAGTACCGAATATCCTACAGTCGAAATATGAGCCACGACAACGAACGAATGGTAACGCCACCTGAAACGGACGAAGGGTGGTACGTGCTCCACGATTTCCGGACGATCGAGTGGGACGCGTGGCAAACAGCGACCGCCCATGAACGCACGCATGCACTCGAGTCCGGCATCTCCTTTCTCGAGTCCTGTGAAGCTGTTGACGATGCCCCAGATGGGGAGTCAGCTGTATTTACAGTACTCGGACATGAGGCCGATTTGCTGGTCATGCACCTCCGGCCGACACTAGATGAGCTCTCTGCACTCGAGCGCCAGTTCGAGCGAACGGGGCTTGGACAGTACACAAGTCGAAGCGCCTCATACGTCGCGATGACGGAAGTGTCGGGCTACGTGTCCGATGACTATTTTGCCGATGAGGAAGTCAGCCCTGGACTGCAACAGTACATCGATCGGAAGCTTAAGCCGTCGATCCCAGCCGACGAGTACATGTGTTTCTACCCGATGAACAAGCGTCGCGGGGAGCACGAAAACTGGTATACATTGCCCTTTGAAGAGCGAGCCGAGTTGATGGAGAGTCACGGTGCAATCGGGAAACAATACGCTGGTGAGGTGTCACAGGTCGTCTCTAACTCTGTCGGGTTAGATAGCCACGAATGGGGAATCACGCTGTTTGCGGACGATCCAGTTTCGCTCAAGGACATCGTCTACGAGATGCGATTTGACGAAGCTTCGGCGAAGTACGGGGACTTTCCGTATTTTTATTCCGGTCGTCGATTCCCACCAGCCGACCTGGCAGCGTTCTTTGCGGGACAGACAGTTCCGACCGACGATGAGCAAGCAGACTCGGAGCGCTCACAACACGGTGCCAACAGCGACGCAATCGGTGGCCAGAGCGACGAATCAGACAGACACACAGGTCATCCCAGCGAGACGATAAAAACGGAGGGAGCCGACGCTGATGCTGCCTTGATCCGTGACGAACTGGCAGCACAGAATATTTACGCAGGTCAGCCCCACGGCGAAGACGTACACGCAACAGTGATCTACAGCACGGCGTCGCCAGAGACGCTGTTCGACGAAATCGAGGCCCTTCGACCAAACTTCGAGCACTACGAAACCCACGTCAAAACCGCCGTCTATGAGGGAGATACGCAATCGGCTGTTGTCTCACTTTGGGAGACCGCTTCCGCGGCAGAAACGGCAGCCGGCTTCCTCTCAGAACTGCCAGCTGTTGTTGAGCGCGAACGCGAGTCCGGTTTCGGAACGATGGGACTATTCTATACCGTCGTCCCCGAGCATCGAGACGATTTCGTCGGTACATTCGAAGATGTCGGTTCCCAACTCGAGGAGATGGACGGTCATCACGATTCAACACTGCTCGTCAACGTCGAAGACGAACAGGATATGTTCATCTCAAGCCAGTGGGACTCGAAAGCGGATGCAATGACGTTCTTCGGCTCAGATGCCTTCGCTGAAACTGTCGATTACGGGCGTGATATCTTAGCGGATCGGCCACGACACGTCTTTCTCGAGTAAGGCGATTTCCTCTCTCGAGTTCACAGACGAGTCGTGAGCTGTCCTTTGGTGGGCGGATACCACTCGACCGTCTGTCCGGCCCATCCCTTTGGTCGGAGAAGCCTCACAACGCTCCAGTCTCGAGATGATGGCACTCACACACTGAATTGGTCGCCTCCAGAGTCGTTGAGTCTATGTAAACGCAATGATTTGAGCCACTGCTCAGCAGTTGTGGCGTAAACGGTGCAGACATAGTTTGAAAGCGAGGAAGTACGCCATAGTATCGGTACAGAGACATGATCTGGGCCTTTGCGAAATTCCGTGTCGTTTGTCTCTGAACTTGAGCCACTGTTTCTCACAAGTGCCGTTTAGCGAGTGATCGCCGTCGAGGGAAAATACGTCGCAAAGAGATCGTGTTCCGCTAGAAGTTTGAGAAGATAAGAAGTCATTATAATAGTGGTCCCTACTGATTCAAGCGATATATCAAACAACCTGTTTGGTTTAGGGACACAGCGGACAGCCAGTACTACTCATCAATGAGCGAGATCAGCGTTCATCAACCCACCATGGGCCAGGCAGTGGCGAGCCCTTGGCTGTAGAGTGGCTCGGTGGACCCACCTTGCAATAGTCAACTACCCTCACATAGTACGAACGTCTCGAGAGGCAGAACAGTATTCGATAGCGAGAGATCGGCAGAAAGTTGGAGGCTACGGTTCATCAACAGTTGCAGGTTGCCGTATGCTCCACAGAATTCAAATCAATCTGACTGGTGACAACATGACAACTGAAACGAGTGGCGCATTGATCATCATCCGCCTGGCGATCAGGTGACCACTGATTTGCAGTAACTACGAGAGGTCTGAGATGGACATATTCTGGCATGAGCCACGAGAAAACGACACGTTTCAGTCCATCAGCTATAGTAGCCACTGACAGTCAGTGCACACCCAATCGCATGACGGCTATGCGATTGGTGTGTAAACAGTTTCAGTTGTTACTATAGATACGAACACCGCTCGCCGATTCTGTGTCTGTATATAAACACCTGTAATATGTAGCGTCAGGTGTATCTGATTCCACACCAACATTCTGATATGAGCCGTGCATTTCAGCCATCTAGATGCGATTGGCCGCGGCACGCGGCGTTCGAACAACGGTCACATCCGACTCCAACACGCTGGAGGGTCCACCAATGAGTACTGACGACACCGACACCAACCCTGAATCCGTTATTGAAGGCACATCGGTCGACTCTGTGAAAGTATCGATGGTCGTCTCAGAGATCGATACTGCCCAGGAGTTCGTTCGCTGTCTGGAACAACACGATGCAACGGTTCACCCCGAAAGCCTTCGTATCTCACCCCCAACAGCAGACACTGTTACAATCGACACTGACGCCATTACGGTCAAACAATGGGAAGCACTCGAGTTGGCACAGGAGCTAGGCTACTACGAAAGCCCGCGAGAAGCCAATCTCGAGGATATTGCAAACGAACTCTCGGTCTCACGTTCGGCAGTTTCACAGCGACTCCGAGGGGCTGAGTCAACGTTAATTGGGCGTATCGCGACCGAACTTCGGGCGGAACTCACTGAGTCAAGCTAGCCGAGTCAGGGTCGGCACGATCGACAAGTGACACAATGAGTTTTGATTCGACTGCATTCAGTCGCTGTGAAACAGCAGATTCGGTAATCTCGAGGCGATCGGCTAAGTCAGTCAGTGTGATTTCTCGAGGCTGATCGTAGTAGCCGAGTTCGACAGCGAGTTCGATGGCGGTCCATTGCTTGGACGTGATCACAGAGGTGTCGAGTTCAGTTGTTTCCGTGCCCTCATCACTGAACCGAGTGAGGTGGCGAAGCGTGACCGATGCACCACTGTCTGTAACCGCCTCAATGAGGTCCGAAAGCAGTGCTCGCTCTGTGATTGTGACCGTGATGATGAGTGCTCCGTTCTCAACAGCGTCGATACTGTAGACACACTCAAATGCGTCCAAAACTGCACAAATACAGGTTTCCGGTGTTTCCTGTGTGACGTACAGTGATTCACGGTCACCGTCCTCACAGACAGTCGCTGTTCCACGACACGTACCATCGGGTGCGCGATTCTGTGACACAGCTACGGCATGGTGGGTTTGTGAGAGAAGGGCACAGCCTACCGTTGGTCCTGGCTCGACCGCAATCGTCGCCTGCAGTGGCGTCGCTGTCGCTGAAGATGATGAAGACGGAGACTGACGCTGATCAGACACCATACGTTCGCTACGAGCACCGAAATTGTATACCAACAGGGTTCTTCCAGACCGATGGGAACACCGATCGTAATATAGTAGCCACTGCAAGTCACTGCACACCTGATCGCACGACGACTGTGCGATCAGTGTGTAACTAGTTGCAGTTGTTACTATAGAGGACACATCAAGAGTGCCTGGCCCGACTAGAAAGGGAAACCCACTAACCTATTCCGTAGTGCACTCCAACGCAGTGGTATGGATGGCACTGACGGATCGAACACGCGCGAAAACCCAGCGCAGTTGGATCAGGGGAGCCAGTTATTCTACGATATCAGCCAGGCGATTGCAGCCGCTGAAACCGTCTCAGATGGACTGCAGGCTGTACTCTCTGAAGTCTGTGCACTCACAGAGTGGGCCTACGGCGAAGTGTGGGTCCCAAACGAGGATCGAACGAGGTTACGTCATGACTCATCGTATACATTCAAGGAAGGCTTCGATGAGTTCAAACAGATCTCACGCGAGACAACGTTTGCGCGCGACGAGGGACTCCCAGGACGAGTATGGGAGAGCCTGCATACCGAATGGATCGACGACGTCGCAGCCTTGCCACCAGAACAGTACCTCCGAACTGACGCTGCCGAGCAGGCAGATCTCAACGCAGCCTACGGGGTTCCGATCATCGCCGAAGATCGACTCGAGGCCGTCCTCGTGTTCTATCTTACCGAAACGCGACCCGTTGATGACCGGCTGAGCCGGATCGTCGAAACGGTTGCCGAAAATCTTGGCTCGTTTGTCGAGCGGAAACGAACCGAACAGAGACTGCGGGCAGAACGCTCGATTCTCGGCCAGCTGTTCGAGTCGGCCCCCGTCGGAATCGTCGTCGTCGACCCGGACGGTACTGTCGTTCGCACGAACGCGCGTGCAGCAGAGATGCTCGAAACAGCAGAGCAAGAACTACTCTCGTCGGTCTACACGGAGTTCGATATGACAGTCCTGGATCGCACTGGGTCTGTGCTTGCACCGGACCAGCGGCCAATCAGTCGCGTCCTCGAAACTGAATCACCGATCAACGAACTGGAACTCGGACTCGAGCAACAGGACGGATCCAGACTGTGGGTCTCGGTCGATGCAGCACCGCTTTTCGATACCGACGGGCAACTCGAGCGAGCCATCGTCGTCCTCAAAGACGTCACGAACCGCTCAACGCGAGAACGTGAGCTACAGACGTTCAAAGAAGGTTTCGAACAGGCAGGTGCCGCACTATACACACTGACAACAGCGGGTGATATCGAGTACGTCAACGACCAGTTCGAAGTGGCGACCGGCTACGACCGCGACACCGCAATCGGAGCCACGCTCGAGTCGCTCCTGTCAAACGATGACGAGACACTCGATGCACTGTGGTCGACTGTCCGTGACGGAACCATCTGGTCCGGTGAGAGTACCAACCAACGGGCAAACGGCGAATCCTATCCGGTGGCCCGAACAGTAGCCCCGGTAACGACTGCAGCAGGCGAGCGTGCCCGATTCATCGGCATCGATGTCGATATCTCCGAACAGATCGATCGTGAGACGACACTCCGACATCACCGAAACTCGCTGGATCGAACCCGTCGCCTTCTCGAGACTAGTACCGATGCTCACGGCGCAGTTCTTGCAGCCTCGAGCGCGCAAGCAATTCGAAGCGCCGTCTGTGAGTCCCTCGCTGACTCCCCGATGTACTCGTCGGCGTGGGTAGGACAAAAACAGTCAGATGGGACCGTATCCATTCGTAGCGCTGCTGGCGTCAATGAGCAAACACTCGAGGAGTCACTCACTACTGATGGCGTCCCCGACGTGTTCGAGCGCGCATACGAGACACGAACCGTTCAGTCACGACCCCACCCAACTGTTGACGACGATGAAACGGCGGACGATACCACTGATGGTCGGTTTACCGTACACGGGACCCATGCAGTTTGTGCCGTTCCGATCGCAGACGGAACGACAATGGATAGCGTCCTCTGTCTGAGCTCGACCCGTACGACCGCATTCGAGGAACTGGAGCAGCAACTCCTCACCACACTTGGAACACGCATTGCGCTAGATATTGCAGCAGTCACCACTCGTGACGTGCTACAGTCGGACGACAGACTCGAGCTCGAGTTCGAAGTTGGACCGGTAGATCCGCTCGCTGCGTGTACTGATGGCCACGAGTGTCGTCTCGAGTCTGTTCGGATCGTTCCAAGTGACGACAGCCTGGTCCAGTATCTCGCCATCGAGGGTGAACCGATCGACGCAGTCCAGCAGCGATTGGCAGCCTCGCCTGCAGTGACTGGGCTAAGCCGCCACCAAAGCGCTGGTGAGACGGTCCTTCGCTGTCACACAACAACTGCCACGCTGAATGCGACACTCGAGCGTGGTGGCGCAGCGGTGCGTTCAGCAACGTTCGCTGACGGTACTGGACGTGTCATTGTTGAGGTGTCTGCAAAAGACGACCCACAACAACTGCTCGAGGACAGTCGCGACCGGTTTCCGGACGTCGAACTGGTGACAAAGCGAATTAGTACTACTGAAACCCACGCCGTGCCCACCAGTGACGCATTTGATGCGCTTACCGACAAACAAGCAGATGTACTCGAGCTCGCTTATCGGTCGGGATACTTCGAGACACCACGACAGACCGATGGAAACGAACTTGCAGCCGACCTCGGTGTGTCGCCAGCGACTGTGTACCAACACCTGCGACGTGCACAACAGACCATACTCGAGTTACTCCTCGACGACGGGGGCTAGATTATAGGTGTGGATTTCCGTATCGTTTTGAACAGGCTAGTCTATAGGTGTGTAAATTCATATAGTAGCATATATTCTGCAGAGTCGGTGTTGGATATAACCACGATTCTGCCAACTACGCATGAGCAAATTCACAATCCAAAATGGAATTACAGTAGTACATATGTAATTATCTGAGGAGGACAATGGACGCCATTGCAGAGACTATCGGTGGCACCAAATTCCATCAGCAACACACTTCACGCCCATACTACCAAATCACGTCAAATATTCATTATATGTCAGTTCTCGACTTGCTTCGTAGTCAACTGACATTCCTAACTGAATACCAAACAAATCATCGACTGAATCGTCACGTCTCTGTCAATCGGCAAGAACGGTTATCTGGGTCCGGTTGAAGATGGGTGTATGTGCGCTCGAGTCTCCGAGATTATGTCGCGCGATGTCGTAACTGCAGCACATACGACATCACTTGAGGCCGTCGCAAACCAACAGCTCCAACATGGTGTTGGAAGCGTCATTATCACCAACGACGGCGCTCCCTACGGAATTGTCACGGAAACGGACATTGTGCATGCAGCCTACCGGAGTGGCAAGCCCCTGGAGCAGATTCCAACCCGTCGCGTCGCGAGTCATCCGTTGCAGACCATCGATCCAGATCGTCCCGTCAGGTTGGCGATTAAGCGAATGCAAGACGAGGGCATCAAGAAAATCGTCGCAGTTGATAGCCTTGAGGTCGTCGGAATCATGACGACACAAGATTTGATCGACCACTTTGGAGCACTGACGAGCGACCTCAAAGACATTACGCGGGATCGACGAGAGCGTCGAAAGTTCGTTAGAAAGTAAGTACTTTTAAATGAAATTTTTCTGGTGTTTTTGGAGATACCTAAGAGATCTGGTTTAATTTTCCCGCTGTAAAGAAACATGCCAACACATACGTATTGGTGGTCGTAACCTCCGTCCACAATGAGCGACACCGGTGAGTTCGATATTAGCGGTAAGGTTTGTATCATAACAGGTGGATCGGGTGTACTCGGCTCAGAAATGGCGACTGCGATTGGTGAGCGCGGGGCAACAGTCGTACTCCTCGCTCGCGGTGAGGAAAAACTCGAGGCAGCAAGCGATAGCCTCGAGGAGCAGGATATTGAGCATATGACGATCCCAGCGTCAGTACTCGACCGTGCAGAACTAGAGGCAGCAGCTGAGACGGTCGTCGACGAGTACGGTCGTATTGATGTACTAATCAACGGTGCCGGGGGCAATCACCCGGATGCGACGACGGGCGAGGAAACGTCCTTCTTCGACCTTCCGAAAGACGGCCTCGAGCAGGTAATGAACGTCAATTTCGTTGGGACGGTGCTCGCCTCACAGGCGTTCGGCGAGTACATGGTCGAGCAGGGTGAGGGGTGTATCCTGAATATCTCCTCGATGACCGCTGTCACGCCGCTGACCAAGATACCGGGCTACTCCGGTGCGAAGGCGGCAGTGTCGAATTTCACTGAATGGCTGGCAGTTCATATGGCCCAGGAGTATTCACCAGACATCCGCGTCAACGCAATCGCCCCTGGCTTTTTCCTCACCGAACAGAACCGCTATCTGTTGATCAATGAGGACACTGGCGAGTACACCGACCGCGGACAGTCGATTATCGACCACACACCACAGAACCGCTTTGGTGACCCGGAAGACCTCTCAACAACTGTTTGCTGGTTGCTCGCCCCCGGCTCCGCGTTCGTCACTGGAACCGTCATTCCAGTTGATGGTGGATTTTCGGCGTTCAGCGGCGTGTAATTGTATTGGAGCCATCAAAATTCAGCGCTGCTCTGGCGTTCGGTCCACGGTGACTCCGGCCACTCGAGTCCCCCTATTGACTTGCGATCACGAGCGGCCGGATCGCCAGCAGGTGCCAGTGACCGACGGGCCAGTGAGTGGAGCCCAACGCGGGAGCACTGGCCCAGCCGGATGGCACCTATCTGGGTGAACGGTTGCCGGATCTGGTGTGTGCCTCTGACGATGTGGTGATCCGGCATCAGACCATTCGAGTCAGCAGGCCTAACTGTGGGGGGTGACTAGTCAGCCTCGGGTGCACCGTCCATTGAATGCGGACACACAAATCTACTAGCTCTGTCAGCGACTATGAAGTAAAACACAATCAAGAACCCTTCGCTGGCTGAAATAGGTACCCATTACATCTATTGTGGGAATTATATCTGTTTCAGCTATTATAGAATTTTATCACTATGTAGCTATTGCTAGGTGGCGAGGAGGTCCCAATACTTCGCCAAGAGACGCCTAGTCGTCGAGTTTGACTTCGACAACTGGCTGTAAATCTCGGGTGGTGCCCCGAGTATCGAGCCACGCTTCAGCGTCGAGTGCGGCCATGCTCCCAGTTCCAGCGGCCGTAATCGCCTGGCGATAGTCTGGGTCCATCACATCACCTGCACCAAAGACACCCTCGACGGCAGTCTCGGTCGTCATCCCAGGTTCGGTTCGAAGGTAGCCGTCCTCCTCGAGTTCGACGGGCGTCTCCGCAAGGAACTCCGTGTTCGGGACGTGGCCGACACCATAGAAGATGCCGCCAACGTCGACGGTTTCGCGCTCGACTGCGAGACCTGACTCGAGTTTGTCCGTTGGATGGCCATCGGGGTGGTGGACCAGCGTTGCACCGGTAACGCCGTGTTCCTGAGAGCCCTGTATCTCGAGTAGTTCAGTGTTCCAGCGGAACTCGATCGCATCGTGGTCGCGGGCCCGTTGAGCCATGATGTCCGACGCACGGAGTTCGTCGCGGCGGTGGACAACCGTCACGCTGTCGGCGAACTTCGCGAGGAAGAGCGCTTCCTCCATCGCCGAGTCGCCACCGCCGATGACGAGGACATCGTCACCACGGTGGAACGCACCGTCACAGGTGGCACACGTCGACAGGCCATAGCCCATCAGATCATCTTCGCCGTCAGCGCCAACCCAGCGCGCGCTTGCACCGGTCGCGACGATCAGGGCACGCGTTCGCAGCGTCTCACCGGTTGCCAACTCGAGTTCGAACGGGTGCTCCTCGAGGCTGGCAGTCTCGACAGTTCCGTGGGCGAACTCGGCTCCGAAACGCGACGCTTGCTCCTTGCCATTCTGGATGAGTTCCATCCCGCCGACCCCCTCTGGGAAGCCGAGATAGTTCTCGACGTCGGTCGTCAGCGTGAGCTGGCCGCCGGGCTCGGGCCCCTCGAGGACGAGTGGCTTGAGATCTGCACGAGCGGTGTAGACGGCAGCCGAGAGACCGGCAACGCCGGAGCCGACAATGACGACATCTCGAACGTCCGGTGTCGTGTCCGTACTCATTCGCTGTGGGTTTCGATGAGCGTCTGCAGTCGGTCAGCCGGCAACGCACCGGTGTGTTGTTCGACCTGTTCACCGTCGACGTACAGGATCAGCGTTGGGACGCCGCGAACGCCGTACGCACTGGCCAGTTGTGGATGCTGGTCGACATCGACTTTGGCGATGGTCCCTTCCGTCTTTCTCGCGAGGTCATCGAGGACCGGCTCGAGCATCTTGCACGGTCCACACCACTCCGCAAAGAAATCTACGAGGACGACATCGTGGCTCGCGACGACTTCGTCGAGGTGATCTTTTCCGTCAATGTGGAGCGGTTCTACCGGAGATTGTGGCGTTGATCCACTGTTGACATCAGTTGTCATCACTCCTTTCTACGAGCTGAGAGTGTTTAAAGGTTTTGCGTGTATTGCACAATAGAGTGGACAATAGTGCGTCACAATAGACGGCCAGACTGGCCAGAAATACGTGAGGAGTACGCGACTCGAGAGAGGGGTTCCAGAAAGGGGGCACAAAACGCTTGAAAGAGGAGTATGCGCCTGGAGAGGTTGATGGCAATAACACTCTCCTAAATGCATTTCAAAATCCAAGGAGTGGGTGCGAAACGCAGTTGTGTCCAAATTGGGCAACCAAGTTCGGGAGATCCAACGCGACAAACTGCAGCCATCAAGATCAGACCGGCGCGCTCAATCGTGTGGATGGAACCGCTTGCTGGCACGGTCAACTGCATCCGTTTGGCCGAGGAACGTCACCCGATCGCCATCGCGCAGTTCGTGATCGCCCGTCGGGACTTCGGTCGCACCGTCTCGGTGAGTGAGCAAACCGACGATAACACCATCTGGGATTTCAGCATTGAGTTCGGCGATTGTCTTTCCGACGAGGTCCGTTGCCGTTACTTCGATCTCCTGGACGTCACCAGTCCGTCCGAGTTCGTTCATCCACGCCGACAGCGACGGCCGCTCGAGGACGTTCTCGAGTGACCATGCGGTCGCCATCGAGAGGTCAATCGCACGAACACCGAGTGATTCGAACGCATCGACGTTGTCCGGTTGGTTGACTCTCGAGGCAACAGTATCGACGTCGAAGGTCGTCTTCGCAAGTTGGCAAACCAACAGGTTAACGTCGTCATCAGGCGTCGTCGCGATGACCGCTTTCGCGTTGTCGGCAGCCGCCGTCTCGAGGACGGAAGCGTCAGTTCCATCGCCCTCGAGGGCGGTAAGACCACGTTTTCGGGCTGTTTTGACTGCGGTGGAGTCGTGATCGACGAGCAGTACGTTTTCGCCATCCTGTTCGAGCCGTTCTGCAAGCGAGAGGCCGACTCGGCCCCCGCCGATGAGTATCGTACGCATTGGTGAAATGTTGAGGTAGTGTGCGAGTTGTCGTGCGAGGCCGGCCTGAAGGACGACCGTCGCGAAGATGATGAGAAAGACGGTGCCGGCGAGCAACTGCGCCTCTTGTGGCCGACCGAGTGTTTGCAACTCGACGGCAAACAGTGTGGCGACGCTGGCGGGGATAATTCCCCGTGGGCCAACAGCGCTGAGGAACAGTCGCTCATTGCGGGTGAACCGCTCGTTCGTCGTCGAGAGGTAGATGACGGCCGGCCGAAGCACCAACGTGACTGCGATGACGATGGCAATGCCAGCCAGTCCGAGCGCGCGGATATCCGCAAAGTCGATCAACGCCGCCAGCGCGACAAAGACGAACGAGAGGACGACGACCGAAAGATCGTCGAGGAAATCGATTACGTCCTCGTGGTAGGGAAGGTCGACGTTCCCGAGCACGAAGCCGGCCATCGCAGCCGCAGCGATTCCCGTCTCGCTGGCGATCGTTTCGGCCCCGGCATAGGCAACGACAATCCCCGCAAGAACAATCAACCGAGCGTGCAACGGCGCTGCACAGGGCCTGGAACCACCGTAATCGAGGACCAGCCAGACGAGGCCAGCGATAGTCGCACCGACTGCGAGCCCGACAAACAGCCGTGTGATGAAATCACCGACGAGTGCGGCCGGCGTTCCGTTCCCGGCGATGAGAACCTCGAAAACGACGACAACCAAAATTGCCGCTGTCACGTCATTGAGTATCCCCTCGCCCTCGAGTACGGCCGCGACGTGATCCCGGACAGTAACGACCTGCAGGATGGGGCCGATTACCGTCGGCCCGGTGGCGATCAACAGCGCGCCGACCAACAGGCCAACCTCGAGACTGGTCTCGAGGAACACGACAACTGCAGCAGCGGTCCCGAGCCACGTAATCGCCGCGCCGACGGTGACGAGACGGATGAGCGCCGTTGGACTCTCACGCAGTTTCTCGAGACGGAGGTGATAGCTGCCCTCGAAGAGGATGATCGCGACACTCACGCCGACCATCGCCGAGAGGCCGCCACCGAACGTCTCTCGAGAGACGAGTCCGAGCACTTCGGGACCGATTGCGATTCCGGCGACGATCAGAAAGAGGACACTCGGAATCTGGAGTCGGTCTGCAAGAACTCGAGAGGCGACGCCGAGGGCGAGCACGAGCGCGACCGTCGCGACGAGCATCACGAGTGACTACGCCCGTTTGTGGCGTTATCAATCGCGAAATCCATGCTGTTCATCACCGGAGACATCAGTCACCACTGTTGGAAGTTGGCTGCGTCCGTGTATCGTCCTCGTTGAGCGACGTGAACACCTGATAGAGAATCATCAAGGCCACAAAGAACGACGACCCAACGAGCAGGAGGACGCTGACCAGATCGAGCGCGCCCGTCCCTAGCCAGTTCGCGAGTTCGCTGAGGGCAATACCGACGCTCGCGAGCACCATCATTAGTCCGAAGTAGATGATCACGTCGTCCTCGTCGACGATTGTGGTCGCTGCCGAGCCGATTCTGGCACCGAGTGCGCTGCCGACCAGCAGCAGGGAAACGACTGTCAGGTCGACACTACCGGACATGCCGTAGGTGAAGGTACCGAAGGCTCCTGAGAACAACCCGGCAAACAGGCTCGTGCCAACTGCGGCCGTCAACGGCGTCCCGATGAGATAGTAGATCGCGGGCATACGGATGAATCCGCCGCCAACGCCGATCAGGCCCGATACGAGACCGACGCTCCCACCGGCCCCCGTAATCGTCCACACGGATGCACGACCGCCCGAAGACAGCGAAATCATTGGAGGGACGGTGTACGACTGTATTTTTGTGGCGATTGGAGGGATCTCTTCGTCATCGACGTCGTCCTCGTCAACATCGTCATCGATGTTGTAGGCTCGTCGCAAGAACAGCGCACCGATACCTGCAAGCAGGACGACGTACGCAATTCCCGTGACAAGGTTGGCGATTCCAAGCGCCTCGAGACCGAACACGAGTCGACTCCCAAGTTCAATCCCGACCGAGAGGACGACGAACAGAATCGCACCGAGTTTGTAATCAACCTGCCCGACGTCGTAGTGTTTCAACACGGCGATCACGGACGTGCCAAAGTAAAACGCCAACCCACTACCGATTGCGACCGACGCGGGATAATCAAGCAACAGCAGCGTTGGTGTGATCAGGAACGATCCACCCATACCGAAGAATCCGAAGAGGACACCGACCATAAAGCCGAAGCTGACGAACAGCACCAGCAGGGTCAAGCTGAGTCCCAGTAATTCCATCGATTAGGCGTCCATGACGGTTTTGAGCAGTGGCTGTGCGATTCGCTCGAGGATGCCGTAGCCGGCATAGAGGAGAACCGCCTGAACGAAGACGGCACCAACGAGGAGTGTGGCCTGTACTGGCCCAGGCAAGGCAGCGGACTCGATCATGCGTCTCGACCTCCGAGTTCTGTCGGTTGTGTGCAGATCATGGATTGCTACTCACCTATCACTACCCGGAGCGAGTGTATAACGCTTTTGGGATCACAGAGCAATATTACTGCAACCTATGTAACGGCTATCCAACGGAAATATCTCCATACGTTATTGAAATATAGGGCCTACGTGAGACGACTCGAGATTCTATAGCGCGACATCCCAGATCAAAACCAACGTGTTCCTCAATGTATCACCGGTGATTACAGTACAGCACACACGCTCGAGTGGGTGAGGCCTACATCTGTATTGACTAACCCAAACAATATTATATCGTCAGTGCTTAGAGCCGGTATGAAAGCGGTACTCGCTACTGACCTCTCTGCTGCCAGCGAGGCAACTATCGAGAACGAGACCTGTCTCGAGTGTCTGGGCCGAATCGGGGTCAACGAGATGCATCTTGTGACCGTGATTCCGTCGAACGTCCATCGCGGAATGCCCGGGATTGACTTTGAGAAGCGGCGACGGAACGCAATCAGAAAATACGAACGAGTCATCGAAGACGCCGGCTTCGACGTTGAAACGCACGTCGTCCGCGGCACGCCACATCGCCGCATTCGGGGAATCGCCGAAACGATCGGGGCAAGTCTCACGCTTGTCGGCTCGCGCGGGAAGAGTCCACTCGAGAACCGGGTCATTGGGTCGACGGCGCGCAACCTCGCGCGGACGACCGAGACGCCGTTACTCGTCAATCGAATCGAGAGAGAAGCTGAGAATCCAGCTGTCGTCAGACAGCACCTCTTTCAGCGCATGCTGTACGCGACGGACTTCTCCACAAACGCAGACCATGCGTTCGAGACATTTTCTTATCTCCGACACGCAACCCAAGAAGCAACCCTCGTCCACGTCGAGACACCAAAAGATCCGGATCCATCAGATGCCGATCCCACCGCACGACTCGAGGAGTTAGCAACCCAACTCGAGGAGTGGGATATCGAGACGCGAGTCGAACGTCGACAGGGTGATCCAGCCGACGAAATCCTCGCTGTCGAAGACGCTGTTGATCCCACGACGATCCTCGTTGGTTCGCGCGGGCATAGTCGACTTCGCCGACTCCTGCTCGGGAGCGTTTCAGAAGATCTCGTCGCTCGAGCAACCGGCAACGTGATGCTCGTTCCGCCTGCGTAACCGTTGGACAGCCATACTGGCCCTGGTTTTGCCCTCTTTCCACAATTACATGCGATAGAAAAGTCTCAAATATATCCATAGCATCGTCCAAATCCGCTATTTGACCAGTTCGAGACCAGTAGACAGGATAGTATTGCTCTCAAGAGATCCCGTTGGATGCCCCCTTCATAGAATTGGGAAGAGTGCACAACACTTTTGTACTGGGGCAGCCAACGCAGTATTGTATGTCAACAGAAATCCAGAGGTCCATGGCGTTCGATTACGACTGGGAGTACTCGCCGCGCGTAGCAACGTTATTCGGAGCCTTCGCGCTTGTTGCAGTTATTGGCTGGCTCGTGACAGTGATGCTGACAGCGATACACTTGTTCGCTATCCCCGCAATTCCAGCTGACGCACCGGTGCAAGGGAGCATCGAAGTGATCACGAGTCCATGGGCCTACGTCTTCGGCATTCCACTGGCAACCCTCGGTGGCTTCTACTACCTGACAACGATCGGGCTCGCACTCTGGTGGTTCGACACCCGACACCCGCTGCTCATCAAGATCCTGACGCCAATTACGGCAAGCGGCGTCGTGTTCTCGACGTACTTCGTCTACTTGCAACTGGGCGTCATCGGTGAGATCTGCCCGTTCTGCATGGTGTCCGCCGCGGCGACAGTCATCTTGTTCGCCCTCGAGATAGTGATCCTCCGTAAGAGCACAACGCCGTCACTGTCCAGTATGAGCAGCGACCTAGGTCGCGTCCTCGCGGGGACGAACTACGCAATCGTGCTCGTGCCAGTCTTCATGGGACTGGTGACGATTGCCGGAATGTTCATCGTGCCCCTGCTCCCACTGCCGGACGCCGTCCAGTTCGTCTAGACGGTCTTTCAGGCGTTTTCGGTCGATCAAATTCTCGCGAGCCATTGCTCTCGAGAGTCGAGTACGGGAGCGGCGAATCCGTGTCGGTCGTCAGAACGTTACGATGGAACGCACCGTCAAACTCACGCGTCTTCGTGACCAGTCGGTTCTGCGTTCGGTCGCGGTGCCCGATCGGAATCACCTGTTCCGGCTGCGGGAAGCGTGATCAAAATCGTCGTTCCCTCGCCGGGTTCGGAGTCAACCCAGATCCGGCCACCATGGCGCTCGACGACTCGTTTGCACAGTGCCAGGCCAATACCGGTCCCGGCGTGTTCCTCCTGTGTATGAAGTCGCTGAAACACCTCGAAGATTCGCTCCTGATCCGCTGGATCAATACCGATCCCGTTGTCGCTAACAGCGATGACCCAATCGTCGCTGCCGATGTTGACAGTGTCGTCGGGCTGTTGTGAAGGCCGTGGCGACTCACCTCGCTTCGCATCGATCTCAATCCGTGGCGACGCGTCCTCCATGTTACTGTACTCGATCGCGTTCGTGAGGAGGTTTTGAAACAGTTGCCGAAGCTGTCTCGCATCGCCGTCAACACGTGGCAGTTCGGACCACTCGAGTTCAGCGTGAGATTCCTCAATACAGAATTCGAGGTCCTTGCAGACATCGTCGAGCACCGCCTCGAGCGAGACGGGTTCGAACGGTTCTCCCTGTGTATCCACCCGCGAATACTGGAGCAGACCATCGATCATTTCTGTCATTCGTTCGGAACCGTCGACCGCGTACTCGAGGAACTCCGTCGCGTCCTCGTCCAGCTCGTCACCATAGCGCTTGTCGATCAGTTGCAGATAGTTCGAGATCATCCGAAGCGGTTCCTGGAGGTCATGGCTCGCAGCGTAGGCAAACTGTTCGAGTCGCTCGTTTGAGTCCTCGAGGCGTGCCTGTACCTGTTCGAGTTGTCTATTTTGGTGCTCGAGTTCGAGTTCTCGGGTCTTCGCACGCGCGTCGAAAGTACCAACGGCGAAGCCGGCAACCCCAGCGAATCCGGTGAGAATCGGCAACGATCGCTGCGGTTCGGAGAGGCCAATCCCAGGCTGAACGTGATAGAGCGCGAGAATAGCGAGCATCACGGCGATTCCAGCGAGTGTACGACTGAAGATATCATGATGGAACTGCGACGCAATATCGGTTTGTGGAAGACGATACCCACCGACTATCAGGACGAGACCGGAACCGGTGATAAAGGCGAACGTTACGAGGACAGAACTGAGCGACTCGTCGTGTGAGGTGGGAACAAATGCGGTCACGATCGCAACGAGAACATAGAACACCCCGAGCGCGTAAACAAGGTGTTTCCCGCTGATCGAAATAGACCACAGAGACATTAGTTATGATTATTGGAGGAGGATCAGTATAACAGTTGTGTGCGAGTTTTATCGACGGCCAAGGCGAAAACCCCGAGGCGATTCACGGGGTGGGTGAATGGGCCGGTCAACCGGCAGACAGCTCGGTAACACGTTATCGACGAGCAACGACTGCTAGCGTCTCCGGACGGTTATGAATTCGCTCGACAGTAAAATCTGCATCCTCGAGGTGTGCGACAACGTCGCTGACATTAAATCGCTCATCAATATCAGGTCCGTCGTCTCCTGTTCCATCGCCAGACCAGTCAACAGTCACAAGACGGCCATCCGGGCGGATCACCCGGGCGAGTTCCACCATCGTCTCATCCGTGGCGTACTCGTGATGGGTCATCGTCGAGAACGCACCGTCTAGTTCGTCGTCATCGAATGGCAGTGAGTCAACACCGGCTGTCACCAGTTCAACGTTCTCGAGCAGACCCGCTTCGCGGTGATACTCGTGCATCGCTTCCTGGACGTCGACTGCATACAGGGTATCGACAAACGGAGCCACATCGCGCGAGTAGAATCCAGTTCCTGAACCCAAGTCTGCAACGACAGCGTCGGAATCGAGTCCAAGCATCTCGAGTAGTTCCTCGCGTGAGCAAAAGCGGTATCGCGATGGGTCCTCGAGTTTGTCGGCACGTTCGATTGGAAACGTATGGAATCCCATGTGCATGCATTTGGGCTCCATGCACAAGAATGCATGTTTGTCTGATCGAGGAGAGAAGTTGCTCCGCAACTGTTGTCGTTCGGTATCGTGATCCGACTGGCCAAACGAGATCCGGAAAACGCTACACCCCTCTGTATTAGCCATCGAAAGCGAGTAGCCGCAACCCAATTAGACTGACGAGGACGGTCGATCCCTCATGTCCAATCACTGCAATTGGGAGTGGAATACCGGCGGTGAGAATTGCGATTACCATAACCGCAATTGCACCGAACGCGATAGCGAAATTGATGTACAGTGTGCGTTTCGTTTCGTTGCTGAGTGCAAACGCGTAGGGGAGGCGATCGAGTTTGTCCGACATAAGGACGATATCGGCCGTCTCGAGAGCGACATCGGTCCCAGCCCCACCCATACCAATGCTGATATCTGCCGTCGCAAGCGCAGGCGCATCGTTGACCCCATCACCGACCATCGCAACGGCCTCGTGGCGTTCCTGTAACGCTTCGACGTGTTCGACTTTCTCTTCGGGGAGTAACGCTGCGTAGACCTCGTCAATCCCGAGTTCGTCAGCAATGTACTGAGCGACTCGCTCGTTGTCCCCAGTGAGCATGACGATCTGTTCGACGCCGCGCTCGCGGAGCTGGTCGATCATCTCGGCCGCATCAGGCCGGATCGTATCGGTGAAAGCGAGCCAACCGAGGACGGTACAGTGGTCATCAGCGGGTTCGCGTACGACAAGAACGCTCGTCTTTCCGTGAGATTCGAGATCACGGACGGCCTCGAGTCCAACCTCTCGGCCGTCTATCGAGCATCCGCCCAGAACGGTCTCGATGTACCGTGGATTTCCGATATGAATCGTCTGTCCGTCGACGGTTGCATGGACCCCTTTCCCGACGACTGCGTCAAACTCACTCGAGTCGGGAATCTCGAGATTGCGCTCCGCAGCTACCTCAACGGTTGCGTCAGCAAGATGGTGTTCCGATCGTGACTGGACAGCTGCTGCAAGCGCCAACAGTTGATCATCGGTCGACATTCCGCCGTCAACCCACTCCTCGAGCAAATTGGGTTCAACAGAGCCTCCATCAGTGGCAGGAAAGGCGGCCTCACGTGCGGTCACATCGGTGAGACGAGTGTTCCCTTCGGTCAGTGTCCCTGTCTTATCGAATGCGATTGCGTCGACGTTTCCAGCAGTTTCGATGTGCTCACCACCTTTGAACAAAACACCCTGTCGGCCACCAGCAGAGATCGCCGATAGAACGGCTGCTGGCGTCGAAATGATGACTGCACACGGGGATGCGGCGACCATGAGCGTCATCGCACGGTAGAACGTCGGCTCGAACGCGTGATTCAATAGCGTGAGCGGGAGAGCAATCGCAACCACCGTCATTGCAAAGACGCCGAGCACGTAGGGTTGCTCGAATCGGTCGATGAGTTGCTGTGTCGGTGCTCGCTTCTCTTGGGCTCGCTCAACCATCTGGATCAGCCGGGAGATCGCCGACTCCGTCGCCTCTCGCGTGACCCGTACCTCGAGACTGCCCGTCTCGTTGATCGTCCCGCTGAACACCTCGTCACCGGGCGATTTGGCCACGGGAATCGATTCACCAGTGAGCGAAGACTGATCGACCGTACTCTCACCGGTTTCGACGACGCCATCGAGAGGCAGTCGATCACCTGGTCGAACAACGAACACGTCTCCGATGTTGACGTCGTCGATCGGTGTCGTTATTTCCGTCCCATCACGAAGGATGCGGGCCGACTCTGGTCGCATCTCGACCAGTGACTTGATCGCGGTTCGTGAACGACCGATGGCGTACTCCTCGAGAACGCCAGACAGGGAAAACAGAAACAACAACATCGCGCCTTCAAACGGCGCACCGATATAGAGCGCACCGAGTGCGGCGACGATCATCAACAGGTCGATCTCTACTGCAGGCTCTCGCAGTGCCGCAATGCTTGCTTTGAGACCGTACCAACCGCCAAAGACGTACGCACCGGCGTAACAGCTCCAAACAACCCACAGTGGCGCACCGGTCCAACTCCCAACGAGCCCGCCGATCATCCCCAAAAACGTGAGAGCAACGAAAAGCCCCTGACGCCTGATGTTCAGGCGTGCAGCCAGCCCCTGTGACTCGTCAACGCCAGCTGACGTGGGACTCGAGTGTGTCTCCATACGGCCTGTTCGGAGCCAGTATGAATAAGCGTTAACGTAGGTTGATACGCGTTGGAACTGCCAAAACGAGGCTGTCAATCACTTCGGACGGTACAGTCTTGTCCACACCACACAATTTATGGGCAACGAGTCCGTACAGTTGCGTATGAGCGACTCACTCGAGGATGAACGAGCGCAGATTCGTGAACAGAAAAAACGAGAACTCCAGCAACGCCTCGAGAACGGTGGTGAGTTGGGAGCAGACGAACCCGCCACTACAACGCCGTCCGAGCCAATTTCAATAAAGGGACAGTCCCATTTTGAGGAGGTCATCAACGCGCATACCGTCGTCCTCGTCGACTGTTATGCCGATTGGTGTGGTCCCTGCCAGATGCTCGAGCCAACAATCGAGGCGCTCGCCGAAGAAAGCGATGCCGCCGTCGCGAAGGTCGACGTCGACCAGCATCAAGTACTTGCCCAGCAACTGGGTGCACAGGGCGTGCCGACCCTTGTACTCTATGCCGATGGCGAGCCTGTCGAACGAACAGTTGGGGCACAAACGAAAGGACAACTCGAGGGCCTGATCGAGCGCCACAGCAGCCAGCAGTGATCGGTACTTATAGTAGCCACTGAAAGTCAATGCACACCTGATCGCACGACGGCTGTGTGATCAGTGTGTAAATAGTTTCAGTTGTTACTATAGTCGGATCGATACCGAGTCGGATACAAAATGAGCAGTAACGGACACTAGTCAGCGCTTGCCGGGGACGCTTCCGAGGCAGTACGCTGGCTGCGCCAGTAGCCCTGAAGATACGCGCCAATGAACAGTGGCTATTCAGGTACTGTGTAGCGTTAGTCACCAGCCAACGATTCCTGGCTGGCAGCGCAGTTGTTCGGCCCGAGCTCGAGTTCGAACGCTTCCTCGTCATCGGTCTCCTGCTGGCCAAGGTTCGTCGCGATGATCTCCTCATAGTTGGCCGGACGAGGCGGCATGTCCGAGAGGATCAGTTCGACGAACTCGGCTTCATCCATCGTGAGCGCAGCCATGTTTGCCTCGAGGTCGCCGATCGTAGCTGTGTAGGTGCCGTCGTCGGCGGGAACCGCCGAGTCGCTGACGTGTGCCCCGCCGATGAGGGTATCTTCGGGTAGTGAGAGCACGCGCTCTTGCAGTGATTCATAGAGCTGTTTCGCAGCGTTTTCAGCGCCCGCATCACCCTCTTCGAGGTCGGGGCGGGCAACACTTTCAATGAACAGCCCGTCACCAGTGAGGAGCGCTTCGCCGTCGATCAGGTACGAAGTCATCCCGGAGGTGTGGCCAGGCGTATAAATAGTCTCGATCGTCACGTTACCCACCTGGAACTCGTCGCCATCGTCGGCCACCGTTACATCGTCAGCGTAGGTGACTCCCCGGTCGACTGCGGCCGCTGGAACAACACCTTCAACACCCGCTTCGGCCAGATTTCGAACGCCCGAAATGTGATCTGCGTGGATGTGCGTGTCAATTGCGTATTCCAGTGCTGCACCGAGTTCGTCGGCGTCCTGTCGAGTTTGCGAGACAGGGTTCGCGGAACTCAGTTCTGCGGTGTCCTCGAGATACCGATCCGTAAACGCACGAAGTGGATCGATGACAGCCGCTTCGCCGCCATCGACGACGAGGTAGCCGAGACAGCCAGACGACGGGCGCTGATACTGATACAGCGTTCCGCCGCCGTTGTAGCGTTCGACCTCGACACGCTCGTAGATACGTGCCCAGCCGTTCATTCCCTCCTCGAGGTGATTCACATCGTAGCCACGCTCTTTGAGCGAACCGGCGACGAACTCGCTGGCACCACCTTTCGCACAGAGTACCGTCACTTCACGGTCATCGGGAACCTGTGCGAGAACGTCGTCATCGATATCCTCATCGAGGAAATGAAAATACGGCACATTGATTGACTCAATGTTTTCACCATCAATCTTCCACTCATCGTAGTTCGACTTCATTCGCGCGTCAAGAAGCGTAACAGACGTTCCCGAGTCGATACGGCTTTTCAATGTAGCTGGCATCACCGATTCGATGTCGACGTCCGGCGTTGGGAAGTCCATGTCGTCCATGTTGTACCTCCTCAGTACCATCCGTAACTACTTAATTCTTTGTGTAGTATTCCCCAAATTGAACAATATAGGAGCACCTATCAAAACAGCCAATCTGTGGGAAATACATCCCTGTACACCCGCATAGAGAGTGTCAACACTCTCAAACACCACAGAAACAGAACCGTTACACAATCATAGAGATCCTTTTATAGAGCGAGGTCGATATTGTGGATTAGTACCAATACAGGACAGATATACACCATGAGTTCGGAATACGAGACAACGGAAACACTCCTCGAGCATACCGAACCGAACGGCCTGTACACCCACTACGTCAAAAAGATCGCATAAGGCCAGAAACCCCAGTTAGTGTACCATGCCAGCGCTTGGAGTGGAACACGGGTAGTCATGACGTATTTAAATGTACAGTAGTACCGAATTTTTATATAGAGGAATCCGTTATGAGTGACTGTGACCTCCCAAACGGCGAAAACCACTGAACAATCACTGGCTATCATCGAGGCCATTCAAACCCTGGGCGGTGCGACACTCGAGGAGTTGACTGACGAACTCGATCGCTCGAGAAGTACAGTCCATCTCCACTTACGGACACTTCTCGATGAGGGGTACCTGACAAAAGAGGGAGCAGTGTATCATATCGGATTGCGATTTCTCAATCACGGCGAGTACGCCCGCTCGAGGAAAAAGGCCTACACGCTGGCAAAACAAACAGTGACGCAACTGGCTGATGAAATCGACGAGGAAGTCGAGTTTGTCGTTGAAAACAATAACCGTGGCATTCTCGTCCACGAATCGTTTCACCCAGATACTCACATTCCATCCAAAGAACGACACCTCTCAACGTCGCCCAGCGCTGCCGGGATCTATTACTATCTTCACAGCGTGGCAACTGGCAAAGCAATTCTCGCGGACCTCCCCGAGGAGCGTGTTAACGCGATTCTAGACGAAAGCGGACTTCCCAAGCAGACTGCCCAGACCATCACAGACCGGGAGGAACTGTTGGCAGATCTCGAGGCGGTTCGCGACCGCGGGATCGCATTCGCCGACGAAGAGTACGTTGACGGCCTCAGGGAGGTTGGTCGACGAGTCATGGCACCGGATGGAAGCGTCATCGGTGCGATTGCCATCATCGGCCCAACATACCGGTTTACAGATGACCGGTTCCGAAATGAATTGCCAAACATTCTTACAGAGCACGTCGATACCCTCGAGGCAGAAATTTCGGAGACTTATCTGGACGATTACCGGAAATAAATCAACCAGGCTGAATAAAACAAATGTCAACCTCGATCCTGAATATCAATATTTCTAACCTGAAGACTACCTTCACGCCAGGGACTGACCGAGAACCGCGAACCGTGTCGGGCAGTGTATCCTTGACTCAGAATCTATTTGTTCGGCAATATCAGACTTTTATTACAACAGAGTGGCTAATGCCGTTATTCCACCATCAAGAAGGCATCAGTGTAGGGGAGACAGACCAGTTGAGAGATATCAGGTCAATAGATTCGGATATTGATTACATACATACGATTGTAATGTACACTGGTAGTAAGATCGATTGGAGGACAATTGTGTCCGATCATAGTGGACCATTAAGAGTATCCGTGATCGATCGCTGAGCTGGCGGCTCGTTCCAGTGACCGATATGCTAATTATGACCGGACCCGCATCTGTTTTTACAGATGGCCATGGGAGAGTATGACCAGCATGAGTACGAGCGACGCGAACAAACAATCGGAGACATCGACTCGAGTGCCGACGAACGCGCCACCGAATTTCGCGGTTCGATCACCTTCGAGATGAGTGAGTCCGCCTCTGACCTCCTCGAGAATTTCCGGAAACTCACGGAAGACGACGCGTGACGAGACAACGCACGCAGACCAAACGATTTATCGCTCCTGACTGGATAGAGCAGCACATGGCGCTCGATACCGTCCTTAGTGGTGACCAGCTTACAGGCCGTCAGGCTGCGATTATATTCTTCGCTTGGCTTGCACTGGTAATTGCAGCGGGGGTTGTCCTCTTGCTGTTCACCCGGACAACGATCGGCTAAACAAGCGACAAGAGAGTATCGTCTCGAGACGAGGCATTCAAATCAGTCCTCGCAATAGAGGCGGGTATGGAAAACGACGATTCACGCGACCACGTTGTGCCGGGAAGTGAAGACGAGGTACAGACAGCAGATGTCCGCGGCTATGATTTCCGCGGCGAATTCAGCTTCCAGGACCTGATGTCGTCCTACGAGACGACTGGTTTTCAGGCTACCCAACTCGCCGAAGCCGTCGATATCGCCGAGCAGATGCAAGACGAAGAGGCAACGATCTATCTGACGGTCACCTCGAATATCATCTCTTCGGGACTTCGTGAAGTCGTCGCCTATCTGGTTCGTGAGGGATACGTTGACGTCCTTATCACGACCTCCGGGTCACTAACAGAGGACGTAATCAAGACGGCAAAACCATTCAAAATGGGCGAATGGGACGCTGACGAAGCGGCCCTTCGTGATCGTGGAATCAACCGACTTGGGAATATCTTTGTCCCATCCGATCGATATGTGTGGCTCGAGGAGTACCTCTATGACTTCTTCGAGGACTTCTTTGCGGAGGAGAAGGTTCGGACGCCGACAGCATTCGCTCGAGAATTGGGGGCAACACTCGAGGATGAGGATTCGGTCCTGAAACAGGCCGCGGATAACGATGTGCCGATCTACTGTCCGGCGTTGACGGATGCAGAGGTTGGAAACTTCCTCTATTACTACCGGCAGGGCTACGATTCGGAAGTCGGAATCGAAATTCTAGACGACTATGACTCGCTCATTGAAGACGGGTTGCTCGCAGATACCACGGGGCTGATCGCTGTTGGCGGGGGGGTGCCGAAACACCATGCGATTATGACGAATCTGTTCCGTGGCGGCGCAGACTACGTGATCTACATCTCGACGGGCATGGAAGGAGATGGCTCGCTTTCGGGAGCACCGCCAAACGAGGCTGTCTCCTGGGGCAAGATCAAAGACGGCCAGACGAATTATACACAGATCGAAGCCGAAGCAACGCTCGTGTTCCCACTGCTCGTCGCGAGCGCGTTTGCCTAAGTAGTACGACAGGGGCGACTGCTAGGAGGTGGCCAAAACTGTCCCAGGAATTGTTCACATATGTGGCAATACTATGAGCTGAAGAAGGGCATATACATCAGATTCGAGAGAGGAAAAGCAGTTCTCACCCATCGACAGAGACGAACGAGCACGCTATCGGTTCTCCCGATGGATTCAGCTCAGACCTCAACGACAAGGTCGCCGTCTTTGAGGACTGAGCCGACGACGTTCTCGTCATACCTGTACGGCAGATGTCGGTACGATGGTGCCTCGAGGACGACGAGGTCACCTGGCGCACCGGCCTCGAGCGTGCCCACGCCATCAGTTCGGTTGAGGGCGGCAGCCGCCCGATCGGTGATCCCGCGAACGGCTTCGCCGGGTGTCATGCCCATGCCGACGCAAGCCAGCGTCGCCGCGAATCCCATTCGCTTGGCATAGCAGTTCGGATTGAAATCACTGCCGATCGCTGGAATGGAATTTCGCTCGCGATACGGCTCGAGGCTGGGGTACTCATCACCAAGGCCGAACGCCGTTCCCGGAAGCAAGACCGGCGTCACGCCCGCCTCGAGAAGATCGTCGATATCGTCAGGGGTCGACTGGAGCAGGTGGTCCGCGCTTGCGGCCTCGAGAGAGGCCGCCAGTTCTGCCCCGCCCAGATTTTCGAACTCGTCGATGTGGAGTTTCGGCGTAAGTCCGTGTTTCACACCAGCCTCGAGAATCGCTCGGGACTGGGACACGGAGAAGACATCTTCCTCACAGAAGACGTCACAGAAGGTCGCGATGCCCTGTTTCTCAACGGCAGGGAGTTGCTCCTCGATCACCGACTCGGTATACTCGTCGGCGTCCATGCCATCCGGAACGGCGTGAGCGCCCATGAACGTCGCCACGATATCGATCGGGTGGCGCTTGTCAGCGCGATCGATCGCAGACAGTAATTTGAGTTCGGTCTCCGTATCGAGTCCGTAGCCGGATTTGATCTCGAGGGTGGTCGTCCCGGCTGCGAGCATCGAGTCAAGGCGCTCGAGCAGGCGCTCGGTAAGATCGTCTTCGCTTGCTTCACGGACGGCACGGACAGTTCGGAGAATGCCGCCGCCGTCGGCGAGGATTTCCTGATAGTTCCGTCCACGGAGTTTCGCTTCGAACTCGTCGGACCGGTCACCCGCAAACACGGCGTGCGTGTGCGGATCAACGAATCCCGGCAGCACACACTGACCGCTCGCATCGATCGCCTCGGCAGCGTTTTGGACCGGGTACTCACGCGTAAGGGCCTCACTCGAACCCGTCTCGAGGACAATACCATCCTCGAGGACGACTGCAGCGTCAGAGTGAACCTCGATAACGGGATCATCGGGTGGGTCGGAAGCAGCGTTCGCGGCGCTGTCAGTTGCATCTGCGTCTGTGCCCGTATCCGTGCTAGTCGCCGGTCCAGTGATCAGTTCAGTCGCGTCGTAGACGATGGTGTAGCTCATGAATTGGCCTCCAGAACGCCGCGAATTGCGTGAGCGACCGTCCGTGCGGCGGCGTCGACGGTTCGGCCGTTCGTGTCGAGTGGCGGCGCACACTCGACGATCTCAACCCCTGCTAGACGCTCGTCAGCAACGAGTGCACCCACTGCGGCGAACAGTTCTCGAGTCGTAAGCCCGCCCGGTGTCGGCGCGCTTACGCCCGGGGCAGCGCTCGCATCCAGTACGTCACAATCGACGCTCAGATAGAGCGTATCGACGGTCGCGAGTGCATTCTGGACCGTCTCGACAACGGCACGTGGCCCGTCGGCGAACGCGTCCGCCGGTACGATCGTCCCGCCCTGTTCGCGGACATACTCGACGTAGCGACTCGAGGTCTCGAAATGACGCGCCCCGACGGCGACGTACGCCTCGAGTCCGGCCTCGTGTAACTGCCGGTAGGGTGTTCCGCTTGTGGGTTCGTGATGAACCTCACGACAGTCCAGATGGGCGTCGAAGTTGATGACGCCGACGTCGCCACCGTCCTCGTTCTCAAGCAGCGGCACGACGTTTCCGTAGGTCAGCGAATTATCCCCGCCGAGGAAAATCGGAACCGCATCCAGTTCGTAAATAGCTGCAGCGGCCGTTCGGACGGACGCTTGGACATCAGCAACGCCCGAGCCTGGCAACTCGAGGTCCCCAAGATCGCCGATGACAGCCATCGATTCGTCGGGAGCGTTCGACTCTCCCTCGAGTGACGGGGCACCCGCCGAAAGATGGGCAGCCTTCGTCGACGCAAGCGAGCGACGGATCTCGAGTGGGCCCTCGCGAGTTCCTTTACGGCCGATCACCGCGCCGTCGTAGGGTTCACCGACGAGGACGATTGGGACGTCCGTTGTCTCCGTTGGCTCGAGCGCGGCGGTGATATCACCGAACTGGCGGTCGTTCGGATCGCTCGAGGTCCCCTCCCAGCCGTCCCAGTCAGGGTGGGTGAACGTCCCGTGCACTAGTCCTCACCCATCGGAATCCGGACGTTCGATTGGCGTGCCTCATCCAGTGCCTCCTCGTAGCCGGCGTCAGCGTGGCGAATAACGCCCATGCCAGGATCGGTCGTGAACACAGCTTTTGCTTTCTCAGCGGCGAGGTCAGAACCGTCGAGGACAACGTGGTTGTTCGTATGCAGCGAGTTGCCGATCCCGACACCGCCGCCGTCGTGGACGCTGACGATATCAGCACCGCCAGCACAGTTGACTAACGCGTTCAGAATCGGCCAATCGGCAACGGCATCAGTGCCGTCTTTCATCGCTTCTGTCTCTCGATTCGGGCTGGCGACGCTTCCCGCATCGAGGTGATCTCGAGTGACAACAATTGGGGCGGAAATCTCGCCGTCGGCAACGAGTTCGTTGATCCGGAGCGCAAAGCGAGCACGCTCGGTGTGTTCCTCGCCGTCGGTCGCGTAGCCAAGCCAGCAGACCCGACTCGGCAGTCCCTGGAACTGAACTTGCTCCTGTGCGAGGTCGATCCAGCGCCGAAGGTGGTCCTTTTCTGGGAACAACTCGAGGATGGCCTCGTCAGTTCGGTGGATATCGTCGGGGTCACCCGAAAGTGCAGCCCAGCGGAACGGCCCCTTGCCGCGACAGAACTGCGGGCGGATGTACGCAGGAACGAACCCGGGGAAGTCAAACGCGTTCTCCATCCCACGATGATCCTGGACCTGCCCGCGGATGTTGTTCCCGTACTCGAAGGCAATAGATCCACGCTCTTGTAACTCGAGAATTGCATCGACGTGGCGTTCCATCGTATCGAGACTTTCCTCGAGATACGCATCCGGGTCATCCTCGCGCAGTGCGTCGGCGTCCTCGACCGTGTAGCCGTCGGGATAGTAGCCCTCGAGTGCATCGTGTGCGCTCGTCTGGTCTGTAATCACATCCGGGACATACCCTTGCTCGAGCATGGTCTCGAGCAGTTCCGCTGCGTTGACGTGGACACCGACACTGTAGGGTTCGCCGGCGTCGCAGGCTTCTTCTGCGCGCTCGATTGCCTCCTCGATGTCGTCGGCTTTTTCCATACAGTAGCCAGTCTCGAGACGCCGGTCGATCCGGTCTTCGTCGACTTCAGCCGCGATACAGACGCCCTCGTTCATCGTTACCGCCAGCGGCTGTGCACCGCCCATGCCGCCGAGGCCAGCCGTAACGACTGTCTTGCCGGTCAGGTCGCCATCGTAGTGCTGGCGAGCGAGTTCGGCAAGCGTCTCGAACGTCCCCTGTATAATCCCCTGTGTGCCGATGTACGCCCACGAACCCGCGGTCATCTGGCCGTACATGATCTTGCCTTCAGCCTCGAGTTCGTGAAAGTGATCCCAGTTGTCCCAGTTGCCAACGAGATTTGAGTTCGCGATCAACACTCGAGGCGCGCGCTCGTGCGTTGGAAATCGCCCGACTGGCTTGCCCGACTGGACCAGTAACGTTTCATCGTCTGCGAGCGAGCGCAACTCGGCCAAGATGGCATCGTAGGCGTCCCACGACCGCGCCGCTCGGCCTGTGCCACCATAGACGACCAGATCCTCTGGCTTTTCTGCAACGTCTGGATCGAGGTTGTTGTTGAGCATCCGCAGCGCCGCCTCCTGTCGCCACCCTTCACACTCGAGGTCCTGTCCAGTCGGCGCGCCCTGGTACTCGTACCACTGCTCGCTCGGAGCGCCATCGCCGAGAGTCGGTTCAGTTCCCATGTGAGTAATAAGCACGCGACGAACCAATACCCACGGTGTTCCAATCGGAATATGATTTATATACAGTCGCCGCATATCGCCGCTATGTACGAGGCGACGTTTTCGATCAGCGACTCGAGCGCCTACACCGGTCCGACCGGTAACGCGGACTGCCGAATCGAACTCTGGTGTAACGACCACTCGGACCTGCTGTACGTCTCCGGGAGCGAGATTGATCCACTGTTGTCACAGATTCGCACCGATATCGGCATCGAAGCAGAACTCCGGCGTGAGGAAGAAGCCGTCGTTATCACGAGTTCGTGTCTCAAACAACACGAAGTTACCCACATCGAGCGCTATCTTCGAGCAAACAACTGCCTGTTGTTGCCGCCGCTTCGATACGAAAACGGCGAAAAACAGTGTCGTATCCTCGCGCTTGAGTCCGCGAATCTCACCACCCTCTATGCCGACCTCGTCGCGGATGAGTTCGAAATCGACGTCCGAGCTAAACGCGAAATCAGTACGCCGGTACAGTCAACTCCGCTCTTGACCCTCGACGATGTCATCCCAGACCTAACCGAACGCCAGCGCGAGGTACTCACACTCGCCGTCGATGCCGGGTACTACGACCTTCCTCGAGAGACAACGACAGCAGCGCTCGCCGACGAAGTCGGGATCAGTCGACGGGCAACAGAAGACCATCTGCGTCGGGCCGAACGAAAATTGCTCACCTCACTCGTCTCGTATCTGTACTAGCTCAAACGTATGCCCCGGTGCCTTAGAGCAAGCCAAGCGCCGCAACAGCGTGCGTGATCACCGTGATGACCGGGATGAGGATGATCGTTCGCATGACGAACAGCAAGACGAGATCACGGAACCGAATCGGGATATCGCTGAACATATCCATCATCATCGGCGCAGTCGCCGAGAAAAAGATCAGCTGAGAGATCGACAGCAACGCGATGAAAAATCGCGCCATTGCATCGGCTTCAGCGACCAACAGTGCCGGGATAAACATCTCGGTGATGCCGATGATCGACGCCGGTGCGACGACCTCAGCGTCCGGAATGCCAAGGAGTTCGAAGACCGGAATCAGAGGCTGTGCGATAATGTCGAATACAGGCGTGTTCTCAGCGACGATGACCGCCGCAAGACCGATCGAGAGGATCGTCCCTAAAATCAAGATGGCGAGTTTGATTCCGTCAATGAACCCGCGAACCGACGCACCGAGAATCGTTCCACCCTCCTCAGCCTTCTTGACGGCTTCTGAGAGGCCAAACCGGAAGTAATCCCCTGGAGACCCTCGAAACGGCGTCTCGGGATTTGGCTCAGCGATGTACTCCTCCGGGACGTTACTCAACGGCGGAATCCGAACGAGGATAATGCCTGTCACCGCAATGCAGACGAGGTACGACAGGAAGATTACTGGGAACAACTCGAGGAGATCGACCGTTGCAGCGACGACGCCGACGAACCCGATCGAGACGGTTGCGAAACAGGTGCTGATGATGTAGACGTCCTGCTTCGAGTACTCACCACGATCGAAGACGTTTCGCGTCACGTAGAGTCCGACGCTGTAGGAACCCACCCACGAGGCGACGCTGTCAAGGGCTGACCGGCCAGGGATTTTGAACAGTGGGCGCATGATCGGACGTGCCATTGTGCCAACGAACTCGAGGCCGCCGAGTTCGACGAAGAGATTGATGAAGATTGCACCGATGGGGATGATCACCGCGACGCTCAGAATAAGCGTGCCCCAGACGAGACCGCCAGTGGCAGGACCAACGAGCCACTCGGGACCGATTTCGAAGAACAAGACGGGCGCGAGGACAGCACCAGCGACTCGGAAAAACCAGAACGGGGTAGAGGTCTCCCAGTAGGGAAGCGCCAGTTGTTCGGTCCGGTTGTCGCTGATCGAGATGACTCCGCGCTTTCGGAACTCGGCAAGCGTCGTCAAGAGCCCGCCGGCTGCGATGAGGCCGAGTGCGTAGACTCCCGCAAACATCGGGTACGTTCCCGTGATCCAATTGACGGCGATGTCAAAAGGGACTGTTATCTGGCCGTCCCAGGGTACTGGGACGAGAAAAAAGAAAAAGCCAACCGCAAACGCCACCACGAACTTCGAAATCGGCCCACCACGGATTTCAGCGAGATCGATATCTTCGATTGTTTTTGTTTCTGGTGCCGTTTCCACCCGTTTTGTATCCTGGTCCTCCCGAGACCATGCTGTTTCGTCAAACACACCCAAAGATTGGGGTGCCCGCTAACAAGTGTCATATGGTGCCATATGGTAGGTGATTTATATACAAATATCAGAGTCACCAAAACAGTGAGTGTTGAGAACGAATAGACTCCGCAAAAATATAAAACGAGAGTTGTAATGTTCCAGCCATTCCTCAAGGGCGAGCAGAATTGTTTGATTAATAAAATACTCGATGGCTCGAGCGTCTGAGGAGAGGATGGTATCAATTGAGGAGAGAAATATGAGAACTTATATAATATCCCGTCAAAATTCACAGATATGATGATTTTATTTCCTGTAGTATAGATTAGATATTGATACTTGAGTAGAACAGTAAATATTCATACTATGTAGTACTGGCAGACAGCGTAGTGGTGGACAGCACAAGAATGAGTAAAAGTAAATACTATTTGACACACATAATATTTTGTGAGTTGTCATTTGATATCTCACAATCATGTAATCTTCAGCACAACATAGTTTGTATATGAATCAATTGAATTATCATATAGTCAGGACCCGTTCTGAGATGAGATTCTGCTATACAGTTAGTGAGCAGTACTATTGATTGATTTCGTCATAACTGGGCACACGGATTCATGATTAGTTGAGAATTGACAATATCAATTATGCGGCTGGATCTCAGAACACACTATACCCGTTTTCGTACGGCCTAATTCGGGGGGATTCACCTTCCACCGTTTCGATGTACTCGAGAAGACGCGCTTGGAGGTCATCAGCGATGGATCGGAAATCAGGTCGGCCAACTAGGTTGACCTTTTCGTGTGGGTCCCGTGCGAGGTCATAGAGATACCGTTCAACGTACGTGTCAGATGATTTCGTTCCACTTCCACCTCGCCATCCGGTCGAAGAAGTTGCGGCAACACCGTATTTCCACTGATCGGTTCGGAGCGCTCGACCAACCTGAGACTCACTAATTTGGATGAACGCATCACCGCCGGTATCGGGTCTGTCACCGTGGGCAATCGGAAGAAAGCTATCCCCGTGCATCGCATCGGGAATATCAATTCCAGCGGCAGCAAGCAACGTCGGCGGAAGGTCGACAAGACTCGTCGGCGTCTCGATAGCAGTACCCATGTCGAATTCGGGGCCAGCTAAAACAGCAGGGACCCGGACAGCAGACTCGTGGGGTGTTCGCTTGTACTCACCCGGTCGAGTACGGAAATGACAGCCGTGATCCGCAGTATAGGCTACAATCGTTTCGTCTTCGATATCCCGGGCAGAGAGTGCTTCCAAGAGGTCGTCGACACACTCGTCAAGGCGTTTGACGGTCCCATAGTAGTCTGGGAGCTCTTCGTACCAGTCACCAGGTCGATTACGGAGGTCCTCGGGAACATACGGCCGCTTCTTGTAGGGTTCTGCATACCCATCCGGAGCGGCGTACGTCATCATATCGTTCTGATTGTGCGGTTCGAGATACGCAACGACGAGAAAAAACGGCTCCGAGAGAGACGCGATGGCCTTGCATGCAAAGTCAGTGAACGCATCTGCACGATACGAATCAAACTCGACAGGCTCGTTGTCAGGACCGAACAAGTGTCCTTCCATCGGATAGGACGTGAATTCCGGGACGTCAGCAGCAATCCAGAAATCTTCGTACGCACCACGGAGATTTTCGGGAATAGGATCATCGAAGGTCCCTGAGATATGCCAGTTGCCGACATACCCAACGTCGTATCCAGCCTCTTTGAATTGTCGAGGGAGACGCAACTCGTCGGTCGAAATGGGCATCGTATCTCGCCATACGTCGACCTCACTGGCATACTTCCCACTCTGGAACATCGCACGGAACGGGCCACACAGCGGTTGTGGAGTGATCGCCTGTTTCAAAACAGTCCCGCGCGTTGCGAGTCCATCGAGTGTTGGCGTGAGATTCAGTGGGCATCCGTATGCACCAAGCGTATCCCAGCGCTGTTGGTCCGTCAAGACCATGAGCACGTTCGGATGTTCATCGGCGGTCATTACCACTTCCTGTAGTGGGGAGCGTATATTTGTTTCCGATATTTCTGTCTCAAGACACAGTAGTAAACAGCCTCGGGCGCGGTGGCCCGGGGCTTTTGTTGGTTCCCTCAGCTGTGTGCTAGCACTCCCTGCTCGGCAAGCGAGCGGGATGAGGTTGGGCGGCTTACGCGCCCCGACCCGGACAGACGCACCAACCGCACCTGCGGCTGGGTTTTGTGAGTCCGGTAATCTGTAGTATTACTGTCAATTTTCGCCTTCTCGCGCCACGCGATGTTCACCGACGCATTCCGGTCGGCGTGGTCTTGCGCCACGTCACACTCGTCGTTCGGACATCTGAACCGCCGACCCTGCCGATACCCACGCTCACCACAGCACGAACACGTCTGCGAGTTGTAGTAAGCGTCCACCGTATCCGTCAGAATCTCCCGCCACGTCGCCTTGTACGAGACGAACTTCTCAAATTTGTGGAACGGCAGTTTGTGCAACCGGCGGTTCATATACGACCCGTACTGCATCTCCTCGCGGATACCACTCATATCCTCGAACACGATAACCAGGTTCGGGAACTGCTCTGCGAACTTTACGACAGCACGGGAAAGACGGTGCAACACCCACTCGGTGAATCGCTCTTCTTTGTCACTGAGTTTCTGGTGGATGCTCGTCTTGCCGTATTCCTGACAACGTTTCGTAATGGTGTGGTAGCGTTGGCGTTCCTGCTTCACCCGTCCGTAGTCGAGGACGAGTGTGCCCTTCGTTCGCATCGTGTCGCGGTCGAGGGCGGTGAGAGCGACGTTGCGCTCGTTGATGTCCACACCGACTACCGTATCGGCGGTATCGGGTTCGGGCACGTCGAACTCGCGTGTGACCGTGACGTGTAGGTAGTACACGCCATCGCGGTATCTCGAAGTGCCGTGGCACTTCGATGACTCGTCGAAAATCTTTGATTTTCGAGACAGGAGGTCGGCCTGTCCTATATCCACCTCATCCGACGTGAGGGCGTCTCGAAGTTCGTTCATTGCGTCCGGCTCACCGCGAAGATGGCCCTTCACCTTCTTGTAGGGTTTCGGGCTGATGCGGAACTGGACGCGGTTCGTGTTGTTGTTCACGGTGAGGCGGTAGCCTTCCGTGTGCGCCATCACAAGCGGGTAGGCACCAGATTTGTCCGTACTCGGCGGAGTCGGCTTCCCTCGGTCAGGGTCGTCTTGATTCTCCCACCAGTCTTTGAGTGATTGGTAGGAGTCCCATGTTTGGAGGGCTTTGCCGACGACCGCGCACTTGTTGTTCTGTAGGAAGTCGTCGGGTCAACCTCCTTTTGTATCTCGGTGCGATTGTACCCTTGTTGTTTGAGGCGGATGGTTTGGTTGAAGCTCTCGCGTGAGGCGAGGCGGGCGTCGTGAAGCCACGATCGTTCACCAGACGCTATGTGGAGGCGCGTCTGGATCGTCTTCGTGGCTTCTTCACCCATGCATTGACAATCGTTCCAGATTATCATAAATGTAGAGATTAGAGATGGAAGAGTACCGCAGTCACGCACATTCGGTTAGTTCCTGCAAGTATCATTTCGTGTGGTGTCTAAAGTCAAGCAAAGCGAAGTCGTTCGAGACGGCGCGCCGTCTCGTGATGACGAAACGTGTTCGCACGTTTCGAACCACTTTGCGTACCTCGCGGGATCTCTGATCCCGCTCAGTATAGACACCCTGTTCTCGGTGTGGTCGAGGAGGACGTGAGAGAGTTGTTTGCGGAGACTGCCGACCACTTCGGCCACGAGATCTTGGCGTTGGAGATTGCAGACGACCACATTCATCTGTTCGTGCAAACAGACCCGAAACATAGCCCTGCTGAGGTAGCACGGCAGTTCAAGTCGTACTCTGGAAAGCACTTGCTGGAACGGTATCCCGAGATTCGAGAGTCGTATTTCTGGGGCGGTGGATTCTGGAAGGTTGGATACTACGTGGGAACAACGGAAGCAGTATCGGAGGAAGTGGTTGAACGGTATATCGAGGAGACGGAACATATGCCGGAGTGACGCGCTTTACCCCCGCCCACGGTGTTGACGCAAATCTTCGATTTGCGAAAGCCGAAAACCTACGGTTTTCGGAAGGGCAGGGAACTCGCGCTGCTATTCATTTAGATCTGCCACCAGACAAAACACGCATCGAAAATAATAACTTATCTATCAATAGTCGATGTTCACATATCAAAAACAGACTGACGAGTGATCTTCGAGTATAACGCATAATAGCCAAATTTGACCCAGAATACGCCGCATATTCGCCTATTGTTCATGAAGTGTGAACACATAGATTACAATAGTATGTTCGTAATTAGTCCTCGAGACGTGAAAGACGATTACGGATGGAATTTATCGTACTACCAACGAGGCTCTCGAAATCGGTACTTGCGTCCTTGCGTTTCATCCGGGTTGCTGGTCCCGAGACTGTTACTGCAGCGATTGCACGCTCATCAGCATCCATCACTGGGTGAGCAATACAGTGACGATTCGAACGGTGCTCGCCCCGATCGTAAGCAGTTCGGCGGTCACGGACAAGTTGGAGTTCGTCCTCGAGTTCGTCTCGATCCGTAATGGTGTGCTCAGTGAGGGCTGGAAGTCCACGGCGGTCAAGAATCATGTTGCGTTCGTCTGGAGGCATGTACGAAAGGATAGCCTTCCCACCCGCAGTTGCGTGCATGGGAAGCCTATCACCGACTCGCACATCATCCGTACGCTGTCTGGAACCACTTTCTTGTGCGATGTATATGCCGTGTCCATGTTCAGGGATCATCAGACTCGCCGTTTCGCCCGTTGCTGCTGCCAGATCTTCCAGTGGGTGTAACGCAGCATCATAGATGGGAAGGCGGGCTCGAGCGCTTGTTCCCAGTCCAAGGAAGCTGACACTCAATCGATACTCGTGACCATCCTTGACGACGTAATCTAACTGTCGAAGCGTGTTGAGGTGTTTGTGAACCGTTCCTTTCGACAGTTCGAGTTCGGTAGCCAGTTCAGTGACACCCGCAGTGTGGCGGTCTTTGAGTGCCTCAATCACCCGTACACTCGTTACAGACGTCGTCGCAGTCGGTTGCTCGTCAGACCCTGGAGGGACATTTACCGTGGTCATAGAAATATATCCACACCCCATCGACAAAAAATTGTTCATACTTGATGAACACAGTAGAGCAAGTGTGGGCTCACTCGAGCCAGACGTGGACTCAAAGCCACTAGGGGCTGTCCATCATCGTACGAACTGCACACCTTCGGTGCAACACACATTATTCACACACCGTGAACACACGAGCGATGACGAATTCTGGATCTGAAAACAAACAATAGAGTGGGTAGACAGAAAAGCAAAAGATGGCCCGATCAAATCGAGCGAGAAACACCGCCAATCGATACTGTGACCAAAGTCTTAATATCCGAGGGTACGATTGCCGTTCACATGGGTCAGATTGCGATTCGGAACCTGAGAAAGGTCTTCAACACCGGCGAGAACGATATCGTCGCAGTTGACGATCTCGATTTCACGATCGAAGATGGTGAGTTTCTCGTCCTCGTCGGTCCGTCCGGGTGTGGCAAATCAACGACGCTCCGTTGTATCGCCGGTCTGGAAACCGTGAGTTCGGGTGAAATCGTCGTGGATGGAGAAGACGTTACGCACAGTAACCCCTCGGCTCGAGATATGGCGATGGTATTCCAGAGTTACGCGCTGTATCCACACATGACGGCTCGAGAGAACATGGCGTTCGGGCTGAAAATGACGACCGATATGGCGAAAGACGACATCAATGACCGGGTTGAAGACGTCGCGGAAGTGACCGGTATTGAGGACCTCCTCGAGAAGAAGCCTGGTGAACTCTCGGGTGGCCAGCAACAGCGTGTGGCACTTGGTCGGGCGATTGTTCGGGATCCCTCCGTGTTCTTGATGGACGAGCCACTCTCGAATCTCGATGCAAAGCTCCGGTCGCAGATGCGAATGGAGTTGCAGAATCTCCAGCAAGAACTCGACGTGACGACGATTTACGTCACCCACGACCAGACCGAAGCGATGACCATGGGTGATCGAATCGCGGTTCTCAACGACGGAGAGTTACAACAGGTTGGCACGCCGCTCGAGTGCTACCACGAGCCCGCAAACCGGTTCGTCGCCGGCTTCATCGGCTCGCCAAGCATGAATTTCCTTGATGTCACGTTGGCTGATGCGACCTTCGAGCACGACGTATTTGCCTATACGCTTACCGAGACGACGACCAGCGAACTCGAGACGACAACCGGGACATACACGCTTGGAATCCGGCCCGAAGACATCAGGCTGGCAGCACCAGACGATCCGAACGCAATCGAAGCGACTGTTAACGTCGTCGAACCGCTTGGTGACGTTTCGCATATCAACATCGACATCGGATCACAAACCTACACTGCCAGTATCGACGGCACACCACGGTTACAGCCTGGCGAAACGCTCCATGTGACGTTCCCCGAGGACGATATTCACGTCTTCGACGCCGAAAGCGGAGAGGCACTTAAGAATGCCTCACTGGACGAAGAGACAGTCATCCCGGGGTCGAACACGAACGCGACAGCATAGACTCTCGAGTGGTCGAACAGCGTAAAAAGAAACTGGGTGATTAGGTTAACGTCGGGAGGTACGCTTCGTTCGCGTCGATGAGTTCCTCAGTCATGTCGTGAATCTCGTCGAGCGAAAGCGCTGCTGCGGTTAGCGGATCGAGTTTGAGCGCCTGGTGAACGGCGTCACGGTCGCCCTCGAGACCACCTTTGACCGCGAGCTGTTGGACGTTGACATTGGTTCGGATCAGTGAGATCAGCTGTGGTGGCAGATCGCCGACTGAGCACGGTCGGACGCCAGTGCCGTCGATCAGACACGGGACTTCGACGCAGGCTTCGCTGGGGAGATTCGTGATATGCTCGTCGTGGTTCGGGACGTTGAGGTTGAGTCGACGCGGTGTATCCGTCTCGAGAGAATGAATCAAACGGGCAGCATACTCCTCGGAGCGTTCGATCTCAGCGTCTTCGGGATTGAAATCGTCGAGAGCACTGTCGCGTTCTTCGGAGCGTTCCTTCCAGCCGTTAAGGTACGTCGCGGTTGGCATCCGCTCGGCGTAGTCCGTCCCAGTCATCTCGTCGATCACGGCCTCATCCGTGCGGAAGTGCGGGACGTACTCCGAGAAGTGGTGGCTCGATTCCGTGACGAACGCATCGAAGTGGTTCATGATTTCGAAACGGACCGTGTCCCGCTCGTAAATTTCGGGATCCGTCATTGCCTCCTCGAGCATCGGATAGACGTCTGTCCCGTCGTGCTCCAGTTCGAGGAACCACGCCATGTGGTTGATTCCGGCGACCCAATAGTCCAGTTGGTCCTCTGGGAGTCCAACGTAGTCTGCAATCGCTTCGGCGGTGTGTGGAACACTGTGACAGAGACCAATCGTTTCGATGTCCGTCGCTTCGGCCATCGTCCAACAGAGAATCGCCATCGGATTAGTGTAGTTCAACAGCAAGGCATCAGGGCACAGTTCCTCCATGTCTCGAGCGATCTCGAGCATCGTTGGAATCGTCCGCAGCCCACGGAAAACACCGCCAGGCCCCAACGTGTCACCAATTGACTGTTTGACGCCATACTCCTGTGGGATACGGATCTCGTTTTCGAACGGCTCGGTCCCGCCAACGTTGATCATATTCAAGACGTAATCAGCACCCTCGAGCGCCTCGCGGCGGTCAGTCGTCGACTCGATAGTGGCGTCGACATCACCGTTTTCGACCATCGCGTCGGCAACAGCGGTCGTCTGCTCGAGGCGGTGGTCGTCGATATCCATGAGCCTAATCGTGCTGTCAGAGAGGGCATCAAATGAAAGGATATCACCGACGAGGTTCTTTGCGAAGACCATACTTCCGGCACCGATGAAGGTTATCGTTGGCATCTACATGCATCTGTCTCAGACACCAGCATAAAATTGTCGCAGCAGGCCCTCGCTCGTGCGTTAAGGAAATTTAGCGCTTAGACTGTTGGCTGGCCAGAATTGTTTTCATCCCTTTTTGTCCAGATTCTGAGACTGACTTTTATCATAGTTGGTCCAAGACAGTGGAGTATACGATGGAGCTTAGCAAGCGGACCTTCCTGAAAGCGAGTGGTGCAACGACCGTTGCAGCTCTTGCGGGTTGCCTCGGTGACGATGATGATGACGGGCGCACCTTCTGGGCAGGGTGGTGGGATGAAGACCACCTCGAGGACTTCCGACCAGAGTTCGAATCCGAACTGGAAGAAGAAACCGGCCAGGAGTGGGAGCTAACTGAGTACCAGTACGACGATTTACAGAGCAACGTGCTCACCGGTGGCAACACGGGAACACCGGACCTTCTCGAGGGCGTCCTCGAGCATCCGGGCGATTACGTTGCGGCGGATGCGATAGAACCGTTGACTGACCACGTTCAGGATTTCGATCATTTCGATGGCTATCTTGACGCTGCAATCGACGCCTTCGAGTTCCAGGGTGAACTTTGGGGCCTGCCACTCGCTGGCGGCAATGGTCGCGCACTTGTTTACCGGACAGATATTCTCGCGGAGTATGGGTACGAAGACGGGCCACCAGAGGACCTCGATGAATTGGTCGAACTAGCTGGAGAGATCAACGCGAACGAGGACATGAACGGCCTCCACCTGACGACTGAACACGGCGAGGTTCGCGCAACACAGGAGTTCCTCTCACACGTCTACCAGCGTACTGGTAACATCTACGAATACGATGGTGACGAATGGGTGTTGCAAGCAACTGCTGATGATTTCGAAATCGTCCTCGATACGCTGTATTACAATCTGTTCCACGGTGACGAACCGATGGCTGACGATGATTACCGTGGTGCCGGCTGGGAAACCAACGACGAAGGATACTCGATGGGTGACCACGCAATGATCCACTGTGGACCATGGATTCAACAGGATGCCGACTCCTCCGATGAGCAAGCCGAAGTCATCGAAGAAAACACTGGGATTGCAGAACTGCCTGTCATCGATGGCGGCGAGCGAGCAACGTATATGGAAGTCTCGCCAGTCATGATCAACGCCCACACCGACGACCTCGATGCCTCACTCGAGGCACTTGAACTGTTCACGAGCCCAGAGATGATGCAGCGGTTCGAGGACGCTGATCCAGCGACAAACGCACCGACGCATGACTCCCTCGAGGTCGAACACGACCTGGAGGCGTTCGAGACGTTCGAAGATGCGTTCGAGAACGGTGTCGCCCCAGCGCAGATTCAGTGGGGCGAGGTTCGAACCCCGATGTACGATGCAATAGAGGAGGTCATCTACGACGAGACCGACCCCGCAACCGCTGCCGAGGAACTCGAAGCAGCACTCTCTGAAGCCGATGTCCAACTCGAGGCCTGAGCTGTCGAGTCGCTCCATATACTAATCAATGTCTACGCAATCAGACCGTTCCGGAACATACGTCCGCGAGCTACTCTCCCTTTCGAAGGAGAGTTGGCTCGGCTACGCGTTCCTCGCACCGGTAGTCGTCATTATGGGAGTCATCATCGGCTACCCAATCCTCGAGGGTATTTTGATGAGTTTCCAGGAGCGATCGATGCTCCAGCCAGATGATTGGACCTGGGTTGGTCTCGGGAACTACAGCCAGTTAGTGAACGACGAACTATTCCGGACGGCATTGTGGAACTCTGCGGTATTGACCGGGGTTGCCGTTGCCTTCCAGTACCTGCTTGGACTCGGGCTAGCCTTGTTGTTGATGCAGAAGGTTCCGGGTATCCAAATCTTCCGAAGCCTTACGATGGTGACGTGGGTGCTGCCTGTGATCGTCATCGTGATTATCTTCAACTGGCTGGTTCAGCCAGGCTACGGTGCAGTAAACATCATCTTCGAACGGCTCGGACTTCCGACGACCTACTGGTTTGCGGATACCCGGTGGGCAATGCCGCTGGTTATCCTCATGCACGTCTGGAAGAACGTTCCGTTCTTCGCAATTGCACTGTATGCCGCGATGCAGTCAATCCCACGTGATCTCTACGAAGCAGCCCAGATGGACGGGGCAAGCTCAATCCAGCAATTCCGATATATTACGCTGCCGAACATCTCGTACGTCTCGATGATCATGATCGTGTTGCACGTGTTGTTCACGTTCAACAACTTCGACTTCGTCTGGCTGTCGACCGGCGGCGGACCGTTGCAGACGACTGAAGTGCTGCCAACGTACATTTACCGCGAGGCGTTCGAAACCTACGCACTCGGGTACGCAGCGAGCGTTGGTGTCGTGATGATGGTGATCATGGTCACGTTCACGACGATCTACATCAAACTGGAGGACTTCAACTAATGGCGACGAAAACGGACACCTCGCAATCGACTGATGCCGATGGGACGATAGACGGCCTCATCCAGCGGTTCGATCGACATTTGGGCAATGACATGTCGATTCGCAAAGCCGCGACCGTTTACGGCCTGTTGTTCGCCTATTACATCTTCTTGCTCGTCCCGATCGTCTGGCTCATGCTCTCGTCATTCTTGACGACCTCTGGACTCTACAGCGGCGAGTTGATCCCATCGATCGACGAGTACACGATTGCCAACTATGAGCGCGTGCTGGGCGATGGGCTCTTCCAGCAGTACTTCCTCAATTCCGTCATTGTAGCCGCTGCAACGACCCTTCTCACGCTGGTCGTTGCCATCCCAGCAGCGTATTCAGTGAGCCGATTCGAGTACCCTGGCCGAGACTACGTGATCATTGGGCTCATCTCGAGTCAGATGCTTCCACTGGTGCTCGTATTGTTGCCACTGTTTACCATCATGTTCCGGCTGAACCTCGTTGACAGCCTGATGGGACTGGTGATCGGCCACACTGTCGGTGCCCTCCCGTTCGCTGTCTGGCTCCTGAAAGGGTTCTTCGATGGGATCCCGGAGGCACTCGACGACGCAGCAATGATGGATGGCTGTAATCGGATCCAGATCATGTACAAAATCATCGTTCCGCTGTCGATTCCAGGAATTGCCGTAAGCGCGTTCTACGCGTTTATCGCCTCGTGGAACGATTACCTCTTCGTGTCCATCCTCTCGCAGTCCTCGGGCACGCGAACGCTACCGATGGGTCTCCAGTTATTCCAGACGGCTAACCAAGTCGACTGGGGAGCAGTCACTGCAGCAGCAGTAGTGACGATGATCCCCGTCTTGTTGCTGTTCGCGTTCGTCCAGAGTTGGCTCGTTGAAGGACTCTCAAACACTGGAACGAAGGGGTCATAATACAGTCTGGGGCGATCTACAAAGGCTGTCTCTCAATGCGGTTTCGGATTCAAGCATTGGATCGGCTACCCCATCGATACTAGCTGCACAACATCAAAGACCAACTGCAACACTCTCCCAACATAGACGCATTCACAGAGATCCATGACAAGAATCACTGAGTACGAACTGTTCGAGGTACCGCCACGCTGGGTATTCCTCAAAATCACGACGAGCGACGGCACCGTTGGCTGGGGAGAGCCAGTCGTCGAAGGCCGTGCAAAGACCGTCCGTACTGCTGTCGAGGAACTGATGGACAACTATCTCCTCGATGAAGATCCGTCACGGATCGAGCATCACTGGCAACGCCTCTACCGCGGGGGCTTCTATCGCGGTGGACCCATTCTCATGAGCGCCATCTCTGGAATCGACCAGGCGCTGTGGGACATCAAAGCAAAGCAGTTTGATGCACCAATCTACGAATTACTTGGTGGTGCTGCCCGCGACCGTATTCGTGTCTACCAATGGATCGGTGGCGACCGGCCGTCCGAGGTCGGTCACGCTGCAGTTGAAAAAGTTGACAACGGCTTTACCGCATTGAAAATGAACGGCACCTCGGAGATGCGCCGTGTCGATACTCCTGGGGCCGTTCAGGAGGCTCGAGACCGGCTATCCGAAGTTCGTGACGCCGTTGGTGATGATGTCGACATCGGCGTGGACTTCCATGGCCGTGTCAGCAAACCGATGGCCAAGCGACTCGTCGAGGCTCTCGAGCCGTACGAACCGATGTTCATCGAAGAGCCAGTCTTGCCGGAACACAACGACGCGCTCCCAGAAATCGCTCAGCACACGACGGTTCCAATCGCGACCGGTGAACGAATGTACTCTCGGTGGGACTTTAAATCGCTGTTCAAGCAGGGCGTCGTTGACGTGATCCAGCCGGACCTCTCCCACGCTGGCGGCATTACCGAGGTCAAGAAAATTGCGAGCATGGCAGAGGCCTACGACGTTGCCGTTGCGCCACATTGTCCGCTCGGACCAATCGCACTGGCTTCGTGTATTCAGGTTGACGCCTGTACACCAAATGCACTGATTCAGGAACAGAGTCTCAATATCCACTACAATCAAACGAGTGATGTGCTCGATTACCTGGCTGATCCGACCGTCTTCGAGTACCAGGATGGGTACGTCACCCTGCCAACTGGGCCTGGGTTAGGCATCAATATTGACGAGGACGTCGTTCGCGAACGCGCGGCACAAGACGTCAACTGGCACAATCCAGTCTGGAGACACGACGACGGGAGCGTCGCCGAGTGGTAGCGACCGGAGGGAGGGAGTACTAGTACGATCTTCACAAGACTGCTGTGGAAATACAATCTGAGTGTAAATACGGTAAAATAGCATGTATAAATATGTATTTTGTAAGCAGAGGCGCATAACACCCACCAAGAGATCAATAAGCAATCGCCGTGTATCTCAAGTTATAGCTGACGACGCGACCAACAAAAACACCGACATAACTATCAATAAGTTTTCCTTTTTAGAGTGGAAAATTCAAACAGGAGCCTTAAACCGCCCATAGGACACAAATACAACTATTATAGATCCGCAGAGTCCCATATGTGAATTGATTTTATTGTCTCTTGATACAGACTCACTCAACAGCATAGAACAGTTAATAGTTCACAATGAATACAATGTTGATGTCGACGCCATCCCCGTTCGTTCCAGGCAATCGCTCGAAAGCACACCGGAAAGACCCAAAGGTGATCCCCAGAACGGAGAAATAAGTCCCTCATCGGGGCGGCCCAGCGCTCACACAGTGGTGTCTGCACGCGGGAGCGTAAAGTAGAACGTCGTCCCAGAACCGGGTTCTGACTCGAGCCAGATGTCACCGCTGTGGCGTTCGATGATGCGGGTGCAAACGGCAAGTCCAATGCCCGTTCCCGAATGCTGATCGGTTGGATGTAAGCTTTGAAAGAGTTCGAAAACACGCTCGCTGTTGTCTGGCTCAATACCGATTCCCTCGTCAGCAACCGATATGAGTGCATCTGAGCCCTCCGTGGTCGCCGAGACTGTTACTCGTGGCGGATCGTCCCCACTATACTCAATTGCGTTCGACAACAAGTTCTGGAAGACCTGGCGCAACTGGCCTGCGTCACCGTCGACTCGAGGCAGCGATTCAGCCGTGATCTCGGCGTTGCTTTCTTCGATTCGCATGTGAAGGTCCTGGCGAACATCTGCCAGCACAGCGTCCAATTCGACCGGTTCGAACGGATCGCCGTGCGTTTCGATCCGTGAATACTCGAGGAGACCGTTGATCATCTCGCGCATCCGTTCAGCACCGTCGACGGCGTAGTCGATGAATTCTTGGCCATCCTCGTCGAGTTCGTCTGCGTAGCGGTTCTCGACCAACTGGAGATAGCTTGTAACCATCCGCAGCGGCTCTTGGAGGTCGTGTGAGGCCGCGTACGCAAACTGCTCGAGTCGTTGGTTGGAAGCCTCGAGTTTGCGTTCGAACTGCTTGCGCTCGGTGATGTCAGCCAGTGCACCGGGAAACAAAACAGGCTCACCATCGTCGTCGTACGTGACGTGACCGCGGGCAACCACCCATCGGAGGTCGCCGTCGTCGTTCCAGACCCGATACTCCTGGTCGTACTCGTCTCCCGACTCGATGGCGTCCTCGATTCGTTGTTTAACGCGCTCGCGATCGTCTTCGTGGATGGCTGTGATGAACTCCTCAAGTGAAACCCCCTCAGTAGCTGCGTCCGGATCAATCCCGAACTTATTGGCAAACGACGCACTCGTGACCATCCGGTCGTCGGGAATGTGCCACTCCCACGTTCCAACAGCACCGGCTTCGGCCGCCGCCTCCAACCGCTCTTTTGCATCCTCAAGTTCTTGCTCGCGTTCGACCCGTTCGGTGACGTCGTTCGCCGTCCCGAGCCAGCGAGTGACGGTTCCATCGTCATCTAAAAGCGGGGTGGCACGCGAGACGACCCAGGTGACACTACCATCCTCGCGAATAATACGGTGTTCAAGCTCGAAGCTTTGTTGTGTACGAATAGCGTCGTCGATGGTTTCCCGAACACGGGGCCGGTCCGCAGACGGGACGTGCTCGTCAATCCACGATGATCCGTCTTCGTCAGTATTGGGGAAGAAATTGGTCCCCTCAACACTCTGTACCTCGGTCCACGCTGCGTTCGTCGTGAACACAGCATCTGATGTCGTCGTCACTAACGCACGAAACCGCTCTTCGCTCTCACGCAGTTGTTCGTACGCCTCCTGCTTTGCCTCTCGGAGAACCTTCTGTCCACGCAAGACAACATCGGATGCGAGTTGTTCGTCGACGGGCGTGTCGGGGTCCTGCAACAACTCCATGTCACCATCTGCATGAAGCTCCTGAACGATTGGCGTGACATCGTCAACAGAATGGATAATATACTCGAGATCACCGTCTGAGGTGAAAACCGGCGAATTAATCGGGCTCCACCAGCGTTCCTCGAATTCCTCACCACCCGACTCACGGGTGGGAATCGGATAGTGTGTCACCGACATTACATCGATCTCACCGGTCTCAGTAACTGTCTCGAGTGAACGGCGCAAGTTTTCGGCGCCATCAGCCGGGTCGTCAGGGTTGTTCGGAAAGATTTCAAAGAGTGAAGCACCCAAGACATCCGCCCGATCAGTCATCGTCGCCTCGAGATAAGCGTCGCTCACGGCGATTATTTTGTGGTTCCCAGGTTTGACAATGAGATAGTTCCCTGGAACGTTCTCGAACAACCGGCGGAAGGTCGCTTCCGTGGTCTCTGGACCCGTTCCATCACAGTCAGGGCATTCGCGAACAATGCCAACAGCTCCCTGTGGGCCGTTGCTCGTCTCGAGGACGGTGACTCGGACAGTACAGTGAATCTGTTCTTCGGCGGCAGTCCCGATACTAAGGGTAAGGATGTTGCTCTGTTCGTCTGGGTTCGCTCGAAGTCTGTCGACCTCGCGACTGATCGCCAAAGTGTCTCCGCCGAAGAGCACAGACATGTGCTCGCCACGCAGTGTCTCGCGTGTGTATCCAGTCAGCGCAACAAGCGCATCGTTGAACGCGATGAGACGTCCCTCACCATCGAGTCGGTAGACTCCATCGTCGATCGTATTGATAAGAGCCCGATAGTGCTGGAGGGCTTCAGAATTGTCTGCATCACCCCACAATAGAAATTCAGCAGACCTCGCCGAGTCGTTCATATACGTAGTAGCGGCCCCGAATCAGATAAGTTTCGTGCCGACCTCGAGTTGTGGATGACAGAACGGCACGGTAAACTACCCCACCCTACTCCTTCGGCGAATAAGCGCCTCAGTCCTTGAGGGTAGCGCGGGACCGAAGGTCCCGCTGACCATGCAAACGGGCGCTTCGCACCCGTGAGCAGATGGGGCTTTGATGTGGACTCCCGGCAATCAGTCACCAGCAATAGGCTGCTATAGTAACAACTGAAACTGTGTACACACCAATCGCATAGCCGTCATGCGATTGGGTGTGCACTGACTGTCAGTGGCTACTATAGATATCGTGTGTTCCATGTAGATAACTAATAGTTTCACCGAATATACATCTCGTGTGTATTCCAATTTGGTCCCAGGCTGGATAGCAACCATTTTCCTGCAGAACGTACCGTATGCGCCTATGTTACTCTCTGGAACCGTCATCGCCGATGCCTCGACCGTCATCGAAGACGGTAGCATCGTCGTTGATGGCTCGCGTATCGAGGCAGTCGGGCCTCGAGAGACGCTTCGCCAGCGCTATCCCAACCTCGAGGAACGCACAGTCGATATTCTTCTCCCGGGGCTCGTCGGCGGCCATCTCCACTCGGTACAGAGTCTCGGCCGTGGCATCGCCGACGATCACGAACTGCTCGATTGGCTGTTCGAGTACGTGTTGCCGATGGAAGCCTCGCTCACCGCAGACGAGATGGAAATCGCCGCGAAGTTGGGCTACCTCGAGATGATCGAGAGCGGGACAACGACCTGTATCGATCACCTCTCGGTCAATCACGCCGAACGGGCGTTCGAAGCAGCTGGCGAAATCGGCATTCGCGGCGTGTTGGGCAAGGTATTGATGGACCAACGCGCCCCCGAGGGACTGCTCGAGTCGACCGAAGACGCACTCGCTGAAAGCGAACAGCTCATTCAGGAGTACCATGGGGCGTTCGACGATCGCATCCGGTATGCGGTGACACCCCGATTTGCGGTCTCCTGTACTGAAAACTGTCTCCGCGGTGCTCGAGAGTTGGCAGACACCTATGACGGCGTTCGGATCCACACGCATGCAAGCGAAAATCGCAGTGAGATCGAAACCGTCGAAGGTGATACCGGCTTGCGAAACATCCACTGGCTCGACGAGGTCGGCCTTACCGGCGAAGATGTGGTGCTCGCACATTGCGTCTGGACTGACGAAAGCGAACGGGAGGTACTTGCAGAGACGGGTACCCACGTCACGCACTGCCCATCTTCGAACATGAAACTCGCAAGCGGGATTGCGCCGGTCGTTGACTATCTCGAGCGCGGGATCAACGTCGCACTGGGCAACGATGGCCCGCCGTGTAACAACACGCTCGATCCGTTCACCGAGATGCGCCAGGGGAGTCTCCTACAGAAAGTCGACCGACTCAACCCGGTTGCAGCCTCCGCAAGCGAACTACTCGAGATGGCGACACTGAACGGGGCACGCGCGGCTGGCTTCGACAAACTCGGCGCGATCCGTGAGGGATGGCGAGCCGATATCATCGGCATCGATACCGATCATACCCGGGCAACACCGCTGCATGATCCGCTCTCGCATCTCGTCTACGGCGCCCACGGCGACGACGTCGTATTCTCGATGATCGACGGCAACGTCGTTCTCGAGGACGGCGAGATTCAGACGGTCGACGCCAACGCAATTCGGGAGGAAGCGACCGCCATTGCCGATGGTTTTGATCTCGAGGGCCATCGGGACGCTGCCAGAAACGTTCAGCCATGATTGTCGGCGGGAAGGAAACCATGTGCGGAAAACGATGAAGGTGTTGCTGCCCTGTACAATAGGTGCCTATTTCCTAAAAGAAGGCTATTTTACAACAGCAGGCTCTTTCGCCTATCAAATTTGCTGATGAGTGAGTACTACCGAGCGATGAGACACTGATTCGTCCGGGAAACAGGACAAGACACCTCAAAAACCGAACGTATATCGTGACATATATAGTCCACAACCAATAAGAAAATCTAGACGAGACAACCACGCACAGGAGTCCACTCCCTTGTTGCACCAGTTCAAGTCGACAAGGAGACGAAATTCATGACAGACGATCTCTCCGTGAGTTTACCGGATGATGCCTTTGGGGTACTGAGTCATGATCTTCGACTGGCTGTCTTAGACGTTCTGCAACGGGCACAAAAGGCCGATACGTTCGCCGCCGAACCCGTTGCCTATGCTGAACTCGCTATGTTGGTCAGTGAACGCCTCGAGAAGGACTTTACGCGAGATTCTGGCAATTTCAATTACCATCTTCGAACACTACGAGACGCGGGATTCATCCGTCGGGTTGATGGGGGATATCGCATCCGTCAGGCAGGCGTTCGGGTTGTTCGCGCCGTCAGAGCAGGAAACATTTCTAATGAGACACAGTTCGAGTCGGTTCCGATCAACGAGCCCTGTCCGTACTGCAACGCAGAGTCAACAATTTCGTTAGACGATGATTGGCTGTTTATCCGCTGTTCGTCCTGCGATGGGGCCTTCGCACAGGACGAAACGCTTCCTAGTGGAACACTGGCTGGATTCGAAGTATCGCCAGCTAGCGTCCAGGGTCGTGACCCAATCGAGACATTCAAAGTTGCGTTTCAACTCGGCCAACAAGTGCACCGATCGTTCGCTGCAGGTATTTGTCCAGAGTGTGGTGGCACAACCACGACAGAAATTCTCGAGACCTGCCTCGAGCATGAATTGACAGAAGAACACGTCTGTGATGCCTGTGGACGAACGACGGATGAGTTCGTTGCCGTTTCGTGTGATGTGTGTAATCGATCGCTGATGACGTTTCCGGCAATCGTCGTTGCGACTGATCCACATGTCATCGCAACTATGTACGAACGTGGGAGAGACGTCACTGATCAGACGTGGGGAGCACTCTCTCGACCACCCGATTGGCCGTGTCACCACGTTCAGACTGAGCCACCAATTCTCGAGTATGTGATCCCTGTACCTGACGGAGAGGATATCCGCGTACAACTCGATATGTCACTAACGGTCCGTATCATAAATCCATGAGCGGGGAAGGCCGACAGTCAGAACAACGGCGCAATTGGATCGTTCCGAACCGGTGCACCCGCAATCGCAACAGAGAGACTCATTTCGCCAACACCTGCCTCAAGCTCGAGGACATCGCCGAGCGGTCCCCGTGGATCGTAATTCAGCATAAGGCGATTCGCGCCGCCAGGATTCGCCCGAAGCGTTTCCCAGAGTGTCCGTGCGGCGTCTTCGTGTCCGGATGCATACCAAAGGTCAGAGAGCATCGTCATTCGAAGTTCCTTGCTGTCGGGAATCGCCGGTGGCAGTGAGTCTGCCTCCTCGAGTTCCGGTGGCAGTGAATCAACAACAAGAGACATCACTTTGTGCATGTCCGAGGCGAAAACGCCTGCAACGACCTCGTCGTCGACGGTCGCAACGACGTAGCGATGAATCGGTTCCTCGATCGGCGAATCACCAAGCCGGTCTGTCAGGCCCGAAGCTGTGTACGGTCGGTACACGTCCGTCTCGGAGTAGAATTCGTTTGACTGTTCGACGGCAACTGCTTGCTCATCCAGAGTTCCGTCGTGAATAGCAATGCGGTCGGTGGTCGGACCCTCCTCGAGCGGTGAGGCGGGATACATGACGAACTCGGACTCGAGCGAATCGGCCCACCATTCAGCGACCGCTTCTGAGGGATCGTTTCCGTGCTGGATATTCGAGAACACAACGCAGTCTTCGCCCAGTTGTTCTCGGGCGAACTCGATACGTTGTGTGACAATCCGTTTGGCTAGTCCCTGCCCGCGGAAATCAGGATGGACTGCAAGCGCGTTTAATAGTGCACTTGGCCGTAGTTCATCGTCGAAGCGCGCTTCGGTAAATGAAACGAAACCCACTCCTGCGAGTCGCCCATCATCGGTTTCGGCAACAAATCCCGTCGTATCAGGTCGTAACCCAGCGTAGACGTCGTATGGATCGTACGCAAACCGTGGTGCAAAACTCACGGCCCCTTCGTCAGGACTGTTCGTAAAGAGTCGTCCAATCGCCTCTCCATCGGCAGGTCGTGCGGTTCGGATCTGCACGGGTGTCGCTGCATCGCTTTTGGTTGTCATTTTCGAACAGCCTCGTCTCTTCCTGTGCCTGCACTATTATAAACTCTTCTGAACGTATATTAAATTGATACATACACATACATTGTGAGAATCAGTTTGGCTCTGACATCGGTATCAAGAGTAGAGTATATTGCTCTAAGGAGTTATTCAGCGTTAATAATCTCTATTGGCATCGGTGTGGATGTCACTTTCATTGTCAGATCCGTTTTCTGTGACGTTATCGTCTTCACTATCATCTTGATCGTTGTCAATACGTTCGCTCGTATTCTCGACAGAATCACCACCGAAATCGGTATTCGTATTTTCATCCTCGAGTACGTCCTTTTCAGAAGCGGTCTCGTTGTCTGTACTCGATGCGGTCTCGTTCTCACTCGTATCTGCTGACTCCTCGAGATCGGACGGACCGACAGCAGGCTGATTGGTAGCTGCGGTTGTGACTGTCGAGACAGAATCGTCGTCAGTTGTGGTTGTCGAAAACTCGCTGGTTACCTGTTCAGAGTCAGAGAACATGGCAAGGGTTCCTGCGCCACTGAAAACAGCGCTCCCAATAATTATCACTGCAATGACGGCGACCAGACGACGACTCATTGGACTACCTCCTCGTTATCAACGGATTGCTGGCTAGTGTTGTCTGCAGTCTCGGTAGTGACACCAGCGCCCGAAGGTGTCGAATCGGTTGTCTGAGAGCCTTCCCAGATGAACGCGGATTCATCCGGTGTGCTAATGGGCCCAGATTCAGCGTCCTGTACAGCGACCTCGTCAGTTGAAGTGGAGTCTCCCTCATCTCGATTGAGAGCGTCGGAACCATCTGGTAACGGACCCGAGGCACCAGCAGAGCTGCCATCTGATTCTGCGCCGCTACGTCGTGCTGCGAGCCAGATGGCACCAAGGCCAAGGAAGGAAAAACTCGTGGCGAACGCTGCAGTGATCGCGAGTGGTGTCTGCACCAACATTGCAACGTAGATGCTGTATGGCATCACCAGAGACAGAATACCGAGTGTAAGCGTTAGATCCGCTGCATGGACGCCGACGACATCGTCCCCATCCATCCCATCAGCCGACTCGCCGTCTTGGTCACTGGAACGTGTGTGAGTCATCTCTGCGTCGGCTGCCGTTCCAGTGACCTCATCTGTGTCGTCTGTAGTGTTTGAGGCAGCTGCCGTCTCCCCCGGTGAATCAGGCGCTGTGTCGCTCGAGTCGTGTTCGACGGACTGGAACAGCGACCAGAGTTCCGAGAGGACGAGGAATCCGACTGGAATGCCCACGAGCAACACGATACCAAGCGGTGTCGAGCCAAACTGGATGACGTGACCGATAAGCGGAATCGTCAGGATAACCGACCCGAGGAGGTTATCTTCAGGAACGAGTTCCGTATCTGGCTCAGGATTTGCATCACCCTGCGTTTCGTACGCCACATTGCCGTTTTGTTCCTGGACATCGATCACGCGGTGTGTCACCGGCGTTGCCTCGTCGGCTTCGGCGTAGGTGATGACATCGCCGTCAGTGATGGCTTCTGGGTCAGTCTCATCGACAATGACGACATCACCAGGCGAGAGTTCCGGCTCCATGCTGCCCGAGAGGACAACAAATCCGTGATCGGCACCAATTACACCAGGAACGGCGTACACGATGAACGGTACAACAAGCGTGATCAACAGGACGATACCACCGATGTGAGCTAGTTTTCGGATATTCATCGGGAATCACCAGCCTCCGCAGGTGGGCAGACGTAAACCGAGAGGTTGCTAATCGCCGGCCGCTCGCTATCGTCGACGGAATCAGGGTCAGTTTTTGCGTCGCCATGGGCAGCACAGACCGACTGTCGTGTCCGGGTGAGCGGCGGCGACACGTCGTAGCTTGCAACCCGTGAGTCAGGATCGCTTGGCGGGTCCATTGGCCGTCCACCACCGACCGTCACTCGACAGATTGGTGGGGCACCGTTCTCGTCGCCATCTTCTAAGAGCCGAATGCGTGAACACACCGTCTCAGCACCAGCCCCCTCTCCCTTATTCGTCACCCCCAACACCTCGAGTTGGTACTCGTGATCAACTGTAAATCTGTCATCTAATTCGTCGAATTCGTATACGCGCGGCTCCAGCTGATCGCCTTCAACATCGAGTTTGCCCAGTTCGACACAGTCAGGACACTTGAGTTCCGGACAGTCCTCAGTTGGGTCGAACGGGTTCTTGAGGTCAGCAGGCTGTGAGCGACATTGCTGAGCAAACAGGCGAAACGAAAAGTCTGCCTGTGCGTTGACGGTCCACTCCGCGTCGGCCGGTAGTTCGTACTCAAGTTCCAACGAAAGATCATCGTCTGCGGAGAAGCAGGTGTCTTCGCTCTGATCATCGAGATGGACGCCTCCACTGAATGTTCGACGGAGCGCAGACAGCGAGCCGGAGTCACCGTCCGTTGGGAACAACTGGGTTTCCTCACCGTTGCGAACAAATACGACGCTGACCTCGAGTGCATCAGCAAGCGGGTCGACGGTAGATGGACAGGCTGTTTTGAGCCAGAGGTGTGATGGATTTCCGTCAAGTGTCAGCGAAAATGTTTCGGAGTCTCGGTCGCCAGGTTCGATATCACTGAACGAGACAGTAAGTTCGTCATCAGTACTGTTACACCTCGAGCAGTCAATTTCAACCGAGACCTCACCCGCCTGAATCGTTGCTGAATTGCGCTCAGAGTGTGCGAGGCGGGCAGCAGTAACACCAGCGGTCGCACCAAGGGCGCCGGCACCGGCAACGGCTCCGAGCAGTTGTCGGCGAGTCGGTTCGGTAGATCGGTTTGTCATGAGTCACACTCTGCGGTTGGCGGGTTCGTTCCAGGCCAGTCGACCACTCGGTGGAGAGACGATCATGGTCTCATCCTGTTTTCGTCGCTCGTTCAATCGGTACGGAAGCACGGACGTTTCAACTGAGAGGCCTGGAATACTGTGTTGGCTCACAGACGGACAACTCATAAGCATACAGTGTGTACCGGGTCGAACACCGACCAACAAGCATCGCTTACCGGCTTTCAAGCATGTGCTGTTGGACCGCGCCGGCGTGTGAAACTGGAGTCCCCACGGTATTGAACCCCGTTCAGACCTGGTTGGGAAGTCGTGAAGTATCATTGTCAGTCGTCGTTAGCACTGTGTGGCATCAAAGGAGAGATCAAACTCAAGAGAGTCTCCCTGTGCCGCGTTGATGTTCGGTTGATCCGGCGGGAACGACCAGCCAAACGTGACTGTAACGCCGTCGCCACCAGACTCGAGACAGCGTCCCCCAAGCCGTTCAGGAGTTCCAGTAAGGTCGATACCATCACGGAATACGGCCGCAAGATCCTCGAGCGTGCCATCAGCCTCAGGGTGGACGAGTGATTCACCAAGGTCTTGCTCGCCGTTATCACCGCCGAACGCGGAGATTCCCAAGAGTCCGCCGTCATACCAGACAGACCCGTTGATAAACGCTTGCAACGGTGAGGACTCGCCCGAAGCAAGATCGAACGCCATCGACGGCACGACTGCAAGACTCGAGTCCTCACTCTCGAGGCGGAGCCGAACACTTAGCGAGCCCGAATCACCTGGCAAGACGTTCCCCACAGAAATTCCCGGCTCGCTCGACGAGGCTGTGCCATCGCTGTCGTCCAGTGGCGTCAGCGTTGCGCCGTTGTACGTTTCTCGCCAGTCAGCAACGAGTCCATCAACGCTGTCGGTTGCTATCGCCGTGGTTCTGGTGAACGACTGACTACGGTCAGTCGTCAGGGCAACGCTGGCGGTCGTGATCGAGACGCCGCCAACCAGCCCAGCGAGTACCGTTCGTCGTGGGATTCGGTCAGGCATATCTTGTCGAGAGCGTACGCACGGTGTACGAAAACCCGCCGGCGGAATCGAACCGCCGAATGCCAGCACGGGTCAGGGTGTGTGAATGACAATGAACAATGGGCCCTGGCCGCCGTTAGACTCCGGATGGACCAGACGGCAGGGTGTTGTGGCGACACTGTTCGGTGTAGAATCCAAGATCAAAGCTCAGCGATCGCCCCTGCAACTCGTTGATATCCTCGAGGTGCTCTGGTGTCGTCGTTGGGAGACACCATTTGAAGGCGACACAGAACGTCTCATCCGGCGGGAAACACGGTGGGATAACGTCATCATCAGGGCAGTACCGGAACTCGATGACGTTAATCTCGTCTTCGTTGTCGTTCTCTGGAATACGAACATTGGTCTGTCCGGTCGTACAGCCATCGAACGTCACGAGGGTGTCCCCATCCTCGTTGATCACGAGTTCTCCAAACCCGAAGTCATCACTCGAGTCGACAATATCCCAGTCGAATCGCGTGATTTCCGAGAGATCATCCGCGTCTGCATCGACGGCCGTCCGCTCGAGTCCGTCCGATGTTGGGATCTGTAAGTCCGACAGGACAACATCGAACCAGACCGAACCATCGACAGAGACGAGTTTGAGTTCAATCTCAACTTCATCGACACCATCGTCGTTCTCGTCTCGAATCTCTAGGACCTCTCCGTTCTCGATGTGGACACCGTTCTCTTCGAACGTAATCGGCTCGAGTGGTTGTGGGTCAGTTGGATCACCACCAGCATCGACCCCACTGCCGTCGTAGACGTCTGGGTTGAGGAATCGTCCGTCGGGTGAGAGACGGTCCTCGAGGAACGTCTTGAGATCGGTTGTCTCGATAAAGACGACATCGCCGTCGTCCTCGAGGAGTGTGTTCGTACACCCGAGATCGTACCAGGCTTGGACTTGGATGGCTTCTGCTAACTCCGCATCGTAGTCACCGATGTCGGCAAGCATCCAGATGTACCCAGAGTTATCGCACAGGTGGAGACTGAACGTGACCTCACCGCAGTCTCCTGGCTTCACATCGTCGAGTTCGATCAACCGCTGCTGTTCGGGTTCGACTCCGTTTGCAAAGTCAGCTGGATCCTCGAAGTTTGAAAGCGTCTCACAGGTCAGATACTCCTGAATGTTTGCGCCTTCTTCAGGATCCTCGACTTCGTCCATGTACGACACCTCGTCCGACTGGTCAGCGAATTCCCCATCGTCAAAGGCACTGAGATCGAGCGACTGCATACCGTTGGTGTCGTGATCTGGGTGTGCGTTGACGAACGGATACCCTGCGTCACCGTACGGTGCGTAGTGATCCTGGTTCGTCTCCGGACCGAAGTACAACTGTTGCCAGTCGATTCTGAGGTCAAGTTCGCCAGCGGTCAGTTCGTTCCCTTCGAACGACTCTTGATCACTAAAGAGCGCACTCGTCCCCAGCCCGGCCCCCGCCGACAACGCGCCGATGGCACCGATTCCAGCGAGGGCCTTGCGTCGCGTCAATGTAATTTTCTTACTCATATGGAATCAGGATGTGAGTATCGGCGACGGGTTAGTCGTCGGACTCCTCGTCTCCGACCGTTGCAGCAGCACGCGCGACGAATTCTTCGAGATCGTCGTTGTGTCGCTGCTGTTCAGCGTAGAATGCCAGATCCCACTCGAGGACAGCCCCCTGCAGTTCGTTTCCGACGTCGGTCGGAATGCTCAGTTCGATGCAGAGTTCCTGTGACTCCTCGATCTCGAAGTCAGCAGCATCCCCATCCTCGTCGACGAGTAGTTCGCCGTCTGCGAGGGAATCAAGGAGGTCCGCGAGCGAGTCGTACTCCGCGATGGTCTCGTCCTCGAGCGTCACGTCGTCGACCTCCGTCGCTTCGGCGACGGTCGTGAGGTCGTCTTCGTCATCGACGTCCCAAAGGTCGTCCAGGTCGACGTTCTCGGCTTCGACGCCGTCGTAATCGCTGCTGTCAGCAGCAAGTGCGACGTAGCCGGGATTTTCGTCAACAGTAATCTCCCAGCAGAATTCGTACTCGTCACCGGGTTTGGCGTCTTCGATTTCAATCGTTTCAGTGGCCCAGAGACCGTCCCCGCCACTCACTTCATCAAAGAACATCTCGTCCGGACCGATTCCATCCTGATCAATGTCGTGGACAAGTTGTTCAACACTCAGTGCGAACTCACCGGCTGTGATCGTGTTGTCCTCAAAAGACTCCTGATCACTGAAATACGCGCTCGTTCCGATGCCTGCGCCTGCGGATGCGATACCAATACCGGCGAGGCCACCAAGGGCACGTCGCCGCGTCAGTCGAAGTTTGTTGTCGTCGGTCATGGTTGTAAGCCCCAAGTCGCCGGTGTTGTCGGCGGTTGGGTTGTTTTCATCCAGACCGGGTACCGGTGTAGTTATGAGCGAGCACGTCACCATCGAACGAATTGATAGAACGGTCGCCAAGATGTCGAACACTCCGTTGAGTCGCGTCAAATGGTGTATTTGACTGACGTATGGTTCTCAACCCCACCTCCAAGAACCCGTCAATGCAGAATAAATTCTATATTTCTACTAGCTGGTGTTACTTGAAACAATATTGCTCGAGTACAAACACTGTATACGATACCGGTATGGAGTGTGTACATATGGTAGCTGGTAGCTACCCAGCATGTGGGGGATGACCGTGGATACCATGTCCACGTCGTTCAGTAGCAGACAATGTTCAACACGAACACCATTCCGGAAGAACAGATCTACGAAATACTCGCGAATCGCCGCCGGAGAGAGACCATTCGAGAGCTCATGTACTCGAGTGAGGCAGCACCAATGTCGTTGCACCAACTATCGAAAGAGGTTGCAGCGCGGGAAACAGGGGAAACGCCTCCACCATCGAAGCTTCGCGAAAGCGTGTATAACTCGCTCCACCAGACACACCTTCCGAAGCTTCACGAACTCGGGATTGTCCAGTACGACCGCGACAGTCGAACCGTACAACTACACGAGCGTGCCCACGACGTCGACCAGTATATGGCGGTCGAAGCCGGGTATGGCATTACCTGGAGCGAAGTGTATCGAACGCTTGGCGTCCTCTCGCTGACTGTCCTATTGGCCGCATTGCTCGAGGCACCCGCCGTCTCGGCTGTCGACCCACTCTTGTGGTCTGCGGTCTTTCTGGTCGCGTTCACCATCGCCATTAGCGGACAACTCTGGACAAACCGCTGGCAAATCGCTCGAGCGCTCCGATCGCCGACGCTCTGATTTAATTTTTTGCGGAGAACGTCTAGGCAGACAACGGTCCCAGATCGAGGCCTATTTCCGCCAGTCACTGACTGTAGTGGCCACTGTTGCCGATTCAGCTGCATCGAGATCGATCGGTACCTCAGCTATTCGAGTATCACAGTCTTCACACGTAACGACGGCAACGTCTAGAGTTCGACAACAGGACTCTACGACGCCGTGTGCCAGTGAGACCGTACCCGTACAGTTCGGGCAACGCTCGAGAAAGAATCGTAACGTCGCCAGTAACTCCATCCGGTCGTCGATAGAACGGCGGCCCCAGTCAGGGTCTCGCTGGGCGAGGACAACGGCTGCGGCGACGTCGGCTCGACAAGCCGCTTGTGACTCCCATCTCGCAATCGTGTCGCCGTCGTAGGTCGCGATAAACGACGACAGCTCCGACGAGACCGCAAGACGATCCGGAGACAGCAACAAGATGTCAGCGATACCATGTCGAAGGTCACTCTCCGTGTTCGTACATGCCGACAGTGATTCGCGCCACGCCTGTGCGAACGACGGTGTCAACAACAGGTCATCGACTCGAGGATCAGGTTCAATCGCCCCGATTCGACGCAACTCGACCTCCGGGTTGTACAACCCTCGAGCCGGATCGTCAGCCGTGTCAAATATCGCAAGCAGCCAATCCGGAAGGTATCGCTTGGTCAGACGAGGTGTTCCGGGAACGAGATACCCTCGAAAATAGATGACACTCAGCGCACAGCCAAACACGAAGAGCCCAGCAACGACACCACCAGCGGAACTGGCGCGTGCGACGACGCCAGCAATGAGGGCAATCACACCGGCCAGGAACGTATTGATGGCTGTACAGGGAATACACCGATTGTCGCCAGTGTAGGCCGGGTTCTTGAATCGCTCGAGGAGTGTATCAAAGCGGTGTGTCCGTGGCATAGCACTCCTATTGTGGGTAGATCGGTAGTTACAGTGGCCGTACCGAGCTCCAAACCCCGTATTGTACGGAAACGCTGTCGAAATCACGGTTTGAATGGCATATTTGATCGACAGCACAATCGATCGCACAGCTATTATGATATTAGATCACCAACAAGTAGAGTATTCTTATGCCTCATCTGGCGCGACTACTGTCAGATGCAACGGGTTGGGACGGGCGGCGACGACCAGACCGAGACAGATGCACAATCGGACGCGCCCTCGAGGCCACAGATCGAAGCAACACGTGATGGAGCGTTCAAAATTCTTTCAAACCCGCGTCGACGGTATACGATCGAGTATCTGGTTCAGTCGGACGAAGAGGTCGTTCGACTGCGCGACGTTGCCGAACAGATCGCCGCCTGGGAAAACAACGTTTCGACGCAAGAGATTACCTACAAACAGCGAAAACGCGTCTACACGTCGCTCTACCAGACCCATTTGCCGAAAATGGATCGGGCAGGTGTGATCGAGTACGATCAAAGCGCCGGCGTGATCCGGTCGACCCCAACGGTGGCAGACCTCGCAACCCACCTCAACTCGAGTACCCACGCACGCCGGTGGGAGAGGATTGGACTCCTCACTTCGTTTGGAAGTGGAATTGTGGCACTCAGTCTGACCGTGATGACAGCCGGAGGAACCGGCTCCGTAGGTGCGCTTGTGATTTCGGTCGTCTTTGTGTTGGTATCGATTGCACAGTACCGGAGTCGACGCTCAATTTGAGTCAGTAGAAGACACTTCGGGTGGCGGACCGCGCTGTGTCGAGCGCCCACGACAGGTCCGGTATCTGTGACACAGTCCAAGCACAACGAACAACAGTGACGTGCCAACAGCCCAGACATGACCAGAGTACCACGCAGCGGGGACGATTCCTACCCAGCCAAAGAGCGCGCCGACACAGAGCACTGCCGCAATAGCGGTATAGCGAACGCTCCAGGGAACACCAGCCCTGGGTACGACATCCATGTAGACAGTCAACGTCTCGAGTGCATCAGTTGGACGAACAACAGTCTGGCGGGTGTCGTATCGAACGATATCCATTCGCTCGAGTTTTGGTAAGTGTGACTGGTGTAACGCGGTATACACACGCTTGCGTTGTTGTGGTGTCACAGCACTCGTTGACACCCCATTCTCCCAGGCGGCTACCTGTCGAGAAAGCGCTCGCAACGGAATGGGTTTCCCCACCTGGACGAGATGATGAAGCGTGAATCGCCGCCTCCTGTTTTGGAGGATCTGATACGCCATTTCACGGTCGACCGTCGTTTCAGACTGACCTGGCGAACGATCCCAGCCAAATTGCTGACCCATCACACTTGGACACCGATCACTGTGGGTTCGATTCGAGTAACGCTCATTCCGTACTGACTCTTGTTAGCGAGTGGTCATAAATGACCTACCAGCATGCGGGGGTGTGCTATAGTAGCCACTGAACGTCAGTGCACACCCAATCGCACGAGGGCTGTGCGATTGGTGTGTAAACAGTTTCAGTTGTTACTATAGGTATATCGCGAAAACCTGAACACCGCGGAGGGTACCAAGAATCCTCGTATCGACTCCGTCGTCAGTGATTAGTGATGAGAAACTTCCGGCGGCGGCCCTTCGACACCGAGTCGATTGTGCCGGTCTCGATACATGTTAACAACGCCCGTCAGCATAATCACCGCCGAAATGAGAATCGCCCAAAGGTAGCCAGAAACGAGTCCGAACGGAAGGAGGCCACCCCATCCAAGAAGCGCACTGCCACCAAGCAGTGCCGCGGTTCCTGTATAGAAGACACTCCACGGAACATCATCACTTGAGACAACATCCATGTAGACAGTTAGCCTCTTGAGGTCGTCCGTAGGCTTGACAACTGTCTGGCGCGTATCGTACGTGATGAGTCCGTACCGATCCAACTTCGGTAGATGTGCCTGATGCAGAGCCGTGTAGACGCGCTTTCGCTGCTGTGGCGTTACCGCTTGCCTCGGGACATTGTTTTCCCATGCGGCAACTTGTTCTGAAAGCGGGCGAAGCGAGACCGGCCCGCCATGTTGAATCAAATAGTGGACTGTAAAGCGCCGTCGCTGATTCCCCAGAACCTGATAGGCTATTTCGCGGTCACTCTCCGTTTCGTCTGACTGCCCCCCGGCAACAGCTGCGTGTTGTGGTCGTCCTTTTGTGAGACTCATGCTATCACCCCCACCCGAATTATGCCTGTCCAGCGAATTGACCCGCCAGCGCTGACTCGAGTCGTTCCACTGAGATGGATAATCTGATCAATTGTCGAGTCATAGTAGTTCCACAGTCCAGAGTGGCCCACTGATTAATATGTACGCGAGGTACCTCCGATTGGCTGTTGGGTTGTATTGTCATCAGATAATACTCCCTTCGGTGGGAATTAATTAATAGTTCTGAGCAACCAGTTATGGTATTTTTTCTGACGGGAGGATTGGCAGGTTGGAAGCGAGAGAAGTGAGTATTTATAGAGATGTTTATTTAAAAATGTATATGGTTCGGGGACGAACCGCTCAATTCATCGGGATGACTACGCCGCTCAGCCGCCTCGAGAACGGAGAAGAGTGGACAAAACTGTGTGTCCAAGTCCCGTTCTGTTGGACGGGTTCCCACCACACCCGCAATTTTGAACAGTGAAATTAAAGATTGTTCTCTCCTGCTGCACTACCTTCTTTGAGTTCAGAATACGTGGAACACGATGGACAGCCATGTACCTCTCCATCAATGCCATAAACTCGAACAAAATCCGACGTCACGTGACTACCACACTCGGCACATTCAGGCATTGTCCAAGTCAATGAAGTAATAGAATATAAATTCTAGTGAGAGAGTTTGTTCTCAATATCTGTACGGGTGTTCTCATTCCCAGTTATCAACTGGGTCGTACTCTTCTACTGTTGTGCCCCCATTTTTCGCTAACATGGCGATTAATAGAGTGATTACAGTAAGCACAACAAGGATGGTAAGCCGTCTCATTGCAGTTCAATGGTTGATTCTCCAACCTATAAAAATAAATTGGTATTTTCTCCATGAACAATGAACATAGTGCGATGATTCTCTGATTTCATGAGATGTTCTGTAGTATTCCGTAATCCATGGGGAGACCGAATTGAGTTATTTGATTTTCGCACATCATTTCCGATAGGTGAACTGAGCAGAGATCGGAATCCGCAGAGATGTGTAATTTGGGCTACTCGACGGTAACGCTTTTTGCGAGATTCCGAGGTTTATCGATTGAGCGATCCAACTGATTGGCAACCCAATACGAAACCAACTGCAACTGGACATTAGCCAGAATGGGTGTTAGATAGGGTCCAGCATCAGGAACCGCGAGTACATGCGATGCGTATTGACCAACCGCTTCTGGTGAATCAGTCACAGCGATTACAGGGGCACCGCGGGCCTCGACTTCTTTGATGTTGCCAATTGTCTTGGCTGCATCTGTGCCAGTGACCACTGCAAAGACTGGCGTGCGCTCAGTGACGAGCGCAAGTGGGCCATGTTTGAGTTCACCAGCTGCAAAGCCCTCAGCATGCTTATAGGTGATCTCTTTCATTTTGAGTGCTCCCTCGAGAGCGACTGGTGCATTGTAGCCCCGGCCGATGAAAAAGTATGCATCGGCGTCGACGAACTCGGTAGCAACTGCCTGAGCCGTTGACTCGTCGAGGACGTGTTGCAGTTTGTCAGGGAGCCCACGGAGATCTTTGATCAGCGTTGGTGAGTCCCCATTTGACAGCACACCAGAGAGCATGGCGAGAGCAGCTTGCTGACTCACGAACGTTTTGGTTGCGGCGACGCCGATCTCTGGACCGGCCCGAATATACATCACATGGTCACACTCGCGTGCAGCAGAACTACCGACAACGTTCGTGAGCGCAAGCGTCGTTGCACCAGCCTGATTCGCGGCTCGAAGCGCACTCATCGTATCGGCAGTTTCACCGCTTTGTGTGACTCCAACAACAAGAGTCTCATCAGTAATCGGGATCGAGCGCGCATCGTACTCGCTGGCAAGGAAACACTGTGCGGAGCGCCCATTCTCACGGAGCAAACGGGCGCCATACAATGCTGCGTGATAAGAGGTGCCACACGCGACAAACTGGATTGGACCGGTGGACTCGAGCGAAGATAGTTCGTCAACAGTTATTGTGTTCTCGAGTTCTGAGACACGCTCACGAAGACACTTACGGAGTGCAGTTGGTTGTTCGTGGATCTCTTTGAGCATGTAGTGATCGTAGCCTGATTTTCCGGCGTCCTCAGGATCCCAATCGACAGTGTCAATTGCCGTGTCGATGACTGCTCCCTGTTCGTCCGTGACGACGATTCCAGACGGGCTAACTCGTGCAAACTGTCCATCCTCGAGATAGATTACCCGGTCTGTGTACTCGAGAAATGCAGGGACATCACTGGCAAGATAGTGTCCGTCGTCACCGACGCCAAGGACGAGTGGAGACTCATTGCGTGCTACGTAGATGGTCTCATCGGCCTGAAACACCGCTGCAACTGCATAGCTCCCCTCGAGGCGGTCAACAGCCTGTCGAAATGCCTGGTCAGGAGTAGCACCGTTCTCGAGCGCTGATTCGATTAAATGTGGGATAACTTCAGTATCAGTATCGCTTTCGAACTCATGGCCGGCCGTCGAAAGTTCTGTCCGAAGTGCTTGGTAGTTCTCGATGATCCCATTGTGGACAACGGCAACACGTGACTCACAATCGGTGTGTGGGTGGGCGTTTTCGTCCGAGGGTGGACCATGCGTACTCCAGCGGGTGTGACCAATCCCAGCAAGCCCATCGTGGTTACTTGCTGGCACTTCGGCTTCCAGTCCCGAAACATCACCCTCGCGCTTGTGGACGGCTAATGAGCCATTTGAAATGGCAAAACCTGCAGAGTCATAGCCACGGTACTCGAGTCCAGAAAGGCCCGTTAACAGTACTTCTTGGACATCGTTGCCGGTACCGGAGTAACCAATAATCCCACACATTATGATCGCACCTCCGTTCCGTCCGACACCGTTCCACGGACTGTTGCTCCGGCTTCGATGACTGTCTCTGAGCCGACGACAGTGCCTGGAACGTACGTGCTCCCACCACGGTCTTCAACGCGGTCACTGAGCAATGCGCCCAATTGCTCGCCCTCAAAGACTTGATTACCAACACGAACATCACCAGGGCCGCCAGGAATTGTTGTTCCGGGGCCAATAGTGACGCCAAGACCAGTGACACAGTCGACGACGGTTGCCCCAGACTCAACTCGCGTATCAGCATCAAGGACGCTCCGCTCGACAACAGCATTCGATCCTACTGTTGTGTTCTCACCAAGGCAGGTGTAGGGACCGACGACAGCGTTAGCACCAATTTCACAATCGGAGGCAATAACGACCGGCTCGCGGACAATAGCTGAGTCATGAACTGTCGTCGACTCAGCAACTGACGTATTACCATGTGTCTCGAGAAGGCCCGACTCGAGTAACTCAAATGAGATATCAAGCAAATCCCACGGATATGTTGCATCAACCCAGGTGCCAGCAGACCGTGTTGCACCAATCGCTCCATCGGTACACAGTTCACTAATCGCATCCGTCAATGAATATTCACCAGCTTGTGGCTCTGCGTCGTATATTGCATCGAATATCGCGGGCTCGAACGCATAGACACCTGCATTGAGCCGATACGTTCGATCATCCTGTGGGTTCTCAACAATTTCTGTGACAGTGCCGTCTTCGACGATCACACCGCCATATGAGCCAATCTCAACTCGATTGAGAACGCCGAGTGTTCCAACAGTATCACCGGTGTGGGACGCAAGTACATCAGCGATGATTGGACTCTCAACGAACTGATCACCATTGACAACAAGGACAGCCTCGTCTACTTCGGATTCAGCAGCCAGTAACGCGTGTCCACTTCCAAGTTGTTGCTCCTGAACGACGTACGTTAGCGGTACGTTCCGATACGTTGAGCCGAAATGCGCTTGGACACGGTTGCGCTTGTACCCGACAACAACTGTAATGTCAGTGATTCCTGCGTCGATGAGTTGATCAAAGACGTGCTCGAGAATTGGCGTCGTTGCCGCAGGTAACAACGGCTTTGGCCGATTGCTTGTCAACGGACGGACTCGAGATCCCTCACCCCCAGCAAGAACGACAGCAGAGGATATTCCCATACACAATGGAGAAGGTGACAAGCATATAGTAGTATTGTTTCGGGAAACAATAGCGCATGTACAGGAGTGGATCGTAGCACGAGCGTCATACTTCCTGATTTAAATGGAAATTTCTATCTTTCTTCGAGGAGAGAATCCCGTCGTTTACGACGGGCGTGAATCCGACAACGCCCCTACAACTCACGTTCAGCAACAATACTGATATTTAAGTGGGAACGTCTCGTAGCATGACGTACACCGAGGCGGCATGACCGCCCACCTAATCGGACAATATCGGGACTCCGAGACCCAGAACGTTCGAGACACCCTCTCGAACCGCTGTGGTGTCTCGGTTACAAGATAACTCCAAGTCCCCCTACCTGGGATAGGAGTAACGGCGGTGTGGCCCCGCCAGCGGCCCGTCATGCCGACAGGTCGTCAACCAGCAAATATCCCAACCCAGCGGTGCGGTGCCGTGGGAAGCCTCGCTGTTTACGGCGAGGAGGAGGTCACAGCCAGCAATTCATTCTTCAACGTCGACCCAAAGGTGAACGTGATAGTCTGTAGTCTCCATGGAGACATCCTCGGGAATGTCATCTGGGTAGAGAAGCCAAACCAGTCGAATATCTTCGCCCGTCATCGTCGGCTCAACGTCGTGTGAATGATGCCACGTTTCGTTGTGTGCAAGTTGTGTTTCGAAGCGCTCGAGTTCGCGTTGTTCGTCCACGACCGTTTCATTACCGTCTTGACTTACTTGCTGTTCGACCAGTACAACAGAGTAATCAACCGTGCGGTGTTCGTTGTTATCAACACCAACGACAAGCTCTTCTGACTCTCCTTGCGTAAATTCAGTGGGGTAGTTATCTGCGACGTACTCGCCATCATCGTCTTCAGACAGGATGTAGACGGCAGAAAATTGTTCTCCGTCCGGTGGAACCATAACTGCAAATGTGACGCTACCGGCAGCGAGTAAAATCGACGCAATCAACAAGATGTTCAACAGTGCGTCGCCCCGACTGTCTGGTTCCAACAATTCTGATCGGCCTGTGGCGTACCACGATTTATACGGAACACGAAAGCGCTGATCAGCGGGAAGATTCCACCGACGAACGGCCGCAATCACGGTGGCAAGAACCGTAAAGAGACTCACAGTGATCATAATCGGGACCAACCGAATCCCCCACGGCGTGAAGTTCAATATGAGTCCCAAAAGCGGGGTGATCGCAATACTGAGCCCGAACGAGAGTGCAACGCGTTCGATGCCATCAATACCGGACCGGCCAAGCCCATGTTGTAACAGACCCGTCTCGTCAGTATTGTCGTCTGCAGTCGACGACGAACTCGAACCCCAGTCAGTCTCTGAACCCCAGGTTGAATCTGGTGCTGCCTCAGAGTCGGAGTCACTGTCTGTATCAGTATCAGAATCTGTGTCTGTAGGTGAGTCGCCCTCTTCCGGAAACAGCGCGGCTATGAACGCATAGCCAGGGATAAACAGTACAAAGACCAGTCCGAGTGGAATTCGAAGTGAGGTCTCGCTGATGACCGGCGCAAGGACCGCGACGTTGGTGAGCGCGACAAAGATGAGAACCACAGCGAGATCGGCAGGGAGCGTTCGGACTGGACGTGGAAGCAATGCCAGCAGTGAACGCAACTCGGTCATTCGAACCTACGTAGCGACGACGATAATAAAAACCAACCGGTCATCGGCTGTCGGTGTCGTCATCTGCACACAGTTGCTGTGCGTTCTCGAGAATCGTTTCTGCCTCTGTTTGTGAGATACCAGCCGTATCGAAAGTCGCCATCTCGTAGCCTTCTGTGATGGTACGGAGTGAATCAGCCATTGAGGTTGTCGCCGTCTGTTGTTGGAACGCACGATAGAACTCCCAGTGGGTGTAGCTGGCTGTGTTAGCCGAGCGAAGTTGGGGCTCGAGTGTATGGCGCACTGCTGTATAGCAGGTTCTGACGGCTGCATCTGCCTCGCCATTAGTCAGACGGCCAGTTGCTTCCTCGAATAAGACCTCTGTGAGCGATGGAGCGGATGGCTCGGAGACAGCCACTGTCTCAGAGGTTGCGTGGTTACCAGGAGGGATGGAGTCGTTCGAACTATCACTAGAGGTGCCAGGCGAGCCTCGAGATCGATACCAGTAAAGACCACCACCGGCACCGACAACTGCAAACACACCCATCGCAACCGCGATCCAGAGCCATGGGATCCCTGTAGAGTCACCAGCAAGCGAAAGCGTAGTTGTTTCGCTGGCGTCTCCAATATTCGTATCCGCATCGGTATACGTCGCAGTGAGTTCAGCATCCGATGGCGTGTCTGCAGGAATCGAAAGAGTGCTACCGAACGAACCGTCTTCTGCGGTCGTCACTGTCTCAAGCGTTGTTCCATCAAGAGCAAACGCGACAGATTCACCACCGAGTCCGTCACCAACAGCGGTAAGCGATCCATTGACAGTGAGTTCATTTTCATCCGCATCACTGTCGGTCACATCGATGGTGAGATCTGGATCGGTCTCTTCGACCGTCACAGTCGTCTCGGCCGTCACGGGCTCGAGTGCACTGTCTTCGAACGGAAGCGAAACCCTCAGAGGCTGTTCGCCTGCACTGACACCCGCCGGGAGAGTCGGTTCGCCATCCAGATACAAAGATCCAGACTCCAATGAACCCGTCCCAAGATCTGTCTCAGCAATCGAGACCGCAAGTGGAACGTCATCGATTTCGTGGCCATCAGCCTGTAACTCGACCTCGAGTGAGACAGCCTCGTTGTACGCGACCGTCTCAGGTTCAACAGATGTGATCGAAATAGTTGGTTCGACCTGGTCAACATCGGCTGTAATGGTCGTTTCAGAGTCAAGGTGTGTCGACTCGTCATCAGGGATGTACTGAATATCGATATCAGTCGTCCCGGCAGCAATGGAAATCGGTCGGTATGTGAACTCGAACGAACCAGTTTGATCCGTATCTACCTCGAGTAACTGATTGCCAACATTGAGTTGGATCGTTTCATTGGCAACCGGAGTCCCATCATCTGTGGTTACCTCACCAGTTGCGACAAGTGGATCAGTAAATGATACTGTCTCTGATTCAGTCGACGTAATCTCGATAGTCGTCTGTTCAAACTCAGAGTCACGGATTTGGTCCTGATCTGTTTGAACTGATTGATTCGTCGAGTTAATCGCTTCCGTCGAACTATCGACATCAGCATCGGTTGCTTCGCCTATCGCATCGTAGTGGTTACGGACTGTCTGGCTCGTATCACTGATATCACCAGCTAATGATTCGAGCTCGCGTGCGAGTTCGCGCGCTCGATCGTCATCACCGTCATCACGAGCCTCCTGATATTCCTCTTGTGTCTCGTTGTACTCCGAAATCGTCGCAGAGAGGTTTTGCTGATCCTGTTGTGCCTGCTCATAGGCCGATGGTTCGTCATCATCAGTCTCACCGGAAACAGAGACGTACTGTTCAAGGCGCTCGTCAAATTCATCGCCGAGATATTCGCTTGCAGCATCATACTGACCGTCGCTAATCTCTGCTGCACTCTCTTCGAGTTGTTCAGAAAGCCAGCCAGAGAGCCACTCCTCAAGTTCCTCGTCATCTGCATCCTCACTGTACGTCTCTGGATTCTGGTGGCGAACCGTTTCGTTATCGTCGTCTGCCTGCTGTGTCGTACCGGAAACGACAGATGTAACCACTGGATCAGACGAATAGAGTGACTCTGAGTGGCCCGAATCCGTCGTCATAGGTGAGGCCGACGCACCGAAAGCGACCCCTGTCGTGGCCACGAGCAGACAGCAAATCAAAGCCAGGAGGGCAATCGTCCGACCAGCAGCGAATGTCACAGTAGCCGAATGTGAACCAGACCGCAAAAATCTGTCTTCTCGCAATGCCCGATTCGGAGCTACCGAACCAGTACCTTCAACAGGGGGCCCGCGCATCGAACGAATATGCATCCCACGCGCCGATTGTGGGCAGCAATCGCACTGGCCGTCCTTCTTGGACTGCTCGCAATTAGTACTGCCCAGCCTGTGTTGCTTGCCGGGAGCGGACTCATCGGTGCGTGGATCATCGTACAGCAGTATCATTTTCTGCAGACAGTGAGAACAACGGCCGCACAACTCGAGGTCCAGCAGGCCCCAGTGCGATCTGGAATCCAAACTGGTGAATCAGTGCCAGTAACCCTCGCAGTCAGTCTCGATAAGCCATCGCCGCTCTCGATAGCAGTCAACGGTGGACTCCCAACCGTAGCAGTATCAGATACTGATTTGGAAGTAATTCTCGCACCGGGAGAAACAGATGCTAGTCACACACTGGAGTGTTCGTGGTCTGTTGCAGGCCATCATACATTTGAAACGCCAACGGTTGTTGTCGAGAACAACTTCTTTAAACAGACACTCACGATTGGCTCGGCACCGTCGGTGACAGCAGAGCCACATGGACCACGAACCATCCATGTTGGCGAAGGAGGAGATCGACTGGCAACGGCATACGGAGAACACGATGGTGGACGCCACGGTTCGGGCATCGAACCTGCAGAGCTTCGGGAGTACATGCCAGGCGATACGATGGACCAAATTGACTGGAAAGCAACCGCACGACTATCCGCCCCACACGTTCGAGAGTATGAAGCCGAAACGGAGCGCCGAACGCTATTGCTTGTTGATCACCGAAGCGTCCTCGGGACAGGCAATGAAGACGGTACAAAACTCGAGTACCTTCGCGAAGTTGCACTCGCAATCGCTGCCAGTGCACGACGACTTGGCGATCCAATCGGCTTGCTGAGCGTCGGAGACGATGGAATCACGACTCGCATTGATCCAGCGACGACGCCTGCAACCTACAATCGGATCAAGCGCGAACTGCTTGAACTCGAGCCAACAACACCCGAGGGCGACACCGTTGAGACCAAATCTGCTGTGAGAGCCGATGCGAAAGCGCGTGCTGAACCACACCAGCCAGGCGTTCAAAAAACAGCTGCTGACGCCCGTCAGACACTCGAGAAACTCACTGACGGAACTGTGGATGAGCCGACGGATTTTGTCTCGACACTGCGCCCCTTCTATGCGGCCAGAGATGGCTACCAGAGACGAATTGAATCCGAACCCCTCTATGGAGCGGTCAAAACCGCTATCCAACGGACGGACACACAACGCTGGACGATCATTTGTACGGATGATTCGAACCCAGCCGAACTCCGCGAAGCAGTGACGTACGCTCGCAAGAGCGGCAACTCCGTCATGGTGTTGCTCGCGCCCACCGTATTATATGAATCCGGTGGCCTCACAGATATCGAACGTGCGTACGACCGCTACGTGGAATTCGAAGAGTTACGGCGTGACCTTGCGCGGATGAACCGCGTCACCGCACTCGAGGTTGGGCCAAAAGACCGACTTGCGAGTGTGCTGGCTGCACGTCGTCCACGAGGTGAGGTCGCATGAACACGTCAACACCGGTGTCGATGCCAGCACGGGATATCCCCTCAGCTATCGCAATACTCGCCTGTGTGATCATCCTGACGCTGGTTGTTGGCCCACTTGGCGCAGTGATTGCACTTGTCGGTGCAACTGTCTGGTACACCTTGGGGACGCCGTATGCGATTGCAACGGGGTTTGTACTGCTTGCGGTACTATCACCACCAACGACTGCTGTGACATGGGGTGGAATTGTACTGGCGTTTCTCGCACTCGCCTTGTTGCCAGCATTGCGCCAATCATGGGGCTACCTCGAGAGTGGTGGATTGGTCACTGGGACGGCCGTGTATAGCGTGTTAACCTGGTGGCTAGTCCAGACACAGCCGCTGTGGCTTGCTACAGGAACGGTTGGTATTTGTATTGTGCTGACAGCATACACGATGCATCGATACGAACTGGTAGAGCTCGGACTGGTTCCCGAAACGCAATCGACCAAATCTAAAACAGAGCGATGAGTGACTCCAATACAGAGACCGATACAGGCACCGATACCAAAGCTGCAGCGACTGATCAAACCGCCGTTGAATTTGCAGCACAGGTCGAACTCTTAACTGAAGAAAACGAGCGATTGCGCGAGGAATACGTTCGAGCACGTCGGACACAGTACCGTGCAACGGCGATCGGACTTGCTGGGATTGGACTACTTGCAGTCCTCGGTGGACTACTCTTTCCAACCGCGCGTGAGGTATTGATCGGACTTGGTGCAACTGGTCTCTTCGGTGCAGTACTGACGTACTATCTCACGCCAACTCAGTTCGTCGCTGCTGATGTCGGTGAACGTGTCTATACCGCCACGACTGCAAACCTGGCCGACATCGTTGATGAGCTCGGGTTGCGTGAAGACCGAATCTACGTGCCCGGTGAAACCGAGCCTGCACGTCTGTACGTGCCACAGCACGCCGATATCTCCGTTCCAGAGTCACGATCAGGTCCATTCGTCGCTGCAGAAGAAAGTCGTGGTCTGTTACTCACTGCGAGTGGAACCGAACTGTTTCGAGAGTTCGAACGTGGATTGACTGGCACACTCGCTAGTGCCCCACCAGTACTTGCTGAACAGCTCACCGATGCCCTCATCCAGCAGTTCGAACTAGCTCGCAGCGCCGAGATCGACACCGACCCAGAACATAATCGAATCACGGTTGCGATCACCGAAAGCGCATTTGGGCCCGTTGATCGCTTTGATCACCCGATTGGCTCATTTCTCGCTGTCGGCTTTGCAAGTGGACTCGGGCAACCCGTTCGACTCGAGGTTACACCAGACTCGGGTCGAGCAGACTGGCTCGTCACCTGTCGCTGGGGAGATATTGAGACAGTTTCCGGTGGGGAGGCCAATATGGGCGGTTCAGAGTCAGAGACAGCAATTAACAGCGATGAGAAATCCAAGACGGTTCAGTATACAGACGTAAACAAGTCAACGGCCACGGGTCAGGTGACCCGTGGCTTGTCAGTGGACTCCGCCTCTGACCCGAAGTAGTCTGGGTACGGGGCAAATCCCCGGTTCGGCTTCACCGTCCCTGACTTGAGGGCGAGTTGACTGTCGCCCGTCCGCCGCGAGTCGTTTAGCCCGCGACGGACAAACCGCCATCCCACGTTCTTCGCCGCATTATAATCCGCGTGGAGTTCCTTTCCACACTTCTCACACTCGAACTCCGTTCCCGTGCGGTTTCCCTTGCTCGTGTGCCCGCACTCCGAACACCGCTGGCTCGTGTAACGCGGGTTCACGAACTCAACGCGAATCCCACGTTCTTCGGCCTTGTACTCAACGTACTGGACGAGTTTTTGGGGTGCCCACTGCTGGAACTTCTTCCCGTTCGAAATGCGCTTTCGGATGTACCGTAAGTCTTCGAACACGATGTGCGTGCAGTCGTGCTCGACGGGCTCGTCGATAATTGCGTTCGACACGCGATGGAGTTTATCACGGTAATACCGTTCTTCACGGCCCTCCATCCGTACAAGCGTGCGGTGGGCAGACTGGGTGCCGGTTTTCTGGAGGCCGCCGCGAGTCTGTTCGAAGCAGTCGCGTTCGTGGACGAGTTTCTTGCCGGGTTCAAAACGCGCGGTTGAGGTGACTGCGAGGTGGTTGATGCCGAGGTCAACCCCGAGAACTGTCCTGTCCTCCGCGGGAGACTCTTCAACATCATCCATCGGACTCTCTTTGCGGAACCCCAAGTGCAAGTAGAACTCGCCGTCACGAGCGGTGAGCGTGGACGTGGCAACGTGCCAGTCATCGTTGTTCAAGAACTGGTATTGGAAGCCATCGTCAGCTTCAGGAAGCACCATCTCGCATCGGACTCGGTTTTCCAGAGTCGTGAGTGAGACGGTCTCGTCGTCGAACACGGTCATCGTGTTCGCGTCGTATTTGATGGTTGGTGCGTTGACATCCTCCCCGCGCTGAAGCGCGAGGATTCCCACGGCACCGCACCGCTGGGTTGGGATGTTTAAGGTTTGTAGTCACCTTGGAAGGCGGCTACTGGCTGTGCCAACCAGCCGTTACTCCTATCCCGGCATGGGATTCGGAGATACTTTTTGTCTACACCCTATTTCGGCACGGAAGAGGGTGTCTTCCGCTTGAAATTAGGGAATCCCGATATTGTCCGATTAAGTGGGCGGGCAGGCCGCCTCGGTTGACTATTGGTACGGTGACTGGTCACTTAAAACATCCGTCCAACCCATCGAACGTGGTTCGTGTAGGAGTTGTCGGATTCATCCCCGCCCTGAAAGGGCGAGGCTTTCTCCTCGTTCTTCCGTAAACTTGGGACACGAGACTTGTTGATGGTTCTCGTGAAGTTCGTGGACGCCGGAGAGGGCGTCTGCGGCTTGGTGGGTGGCGAGGATTGCGTGTTGACTCTTGAGGCGGGTTTGTTCGCGCACATCGTCATACGCGAGGCTTTGGAGTTCGTATTTGTCGTGTTCATAATGTACCCAGCCGATTTCAGCGGCAAGGTCACACGCGGCGTGCCACTCGTGAATCGTGTCTTCAAGCAAGTCTGCTTGCTCGTCGGACACGCATAAGCGAGTGATTGCCGTTCGCCCCAAGTCGTCGTTTGCCACAAATTCAAAGAAAAATGAGGATTATTTAATACTATTTATTTCCCGAGGGGTCAGTCGGCATTCCTCCACGGGTCGGGTGACTCGTGGAATCCTGCCTCGACCGCTGTTGAAATCAATTGCTGGTGGCTGGCTGTACTGTGCTGTCGTCTGAACTCGGTGGCTCGACTGAACTGACGATATCATCGATAATATCTGCCGGTCGAACATTGCTCAGATCTGCGTCTGTACTCAACACGAGGCGGTGAATAAGAATCGAATTGGCGAGTGCTTTCACGTCGTCTGGAATAACATAGTGACGACCCTTAATTGTGGCTCGAGCCTTTGCCCCTTCAAGAAACGCAAGCGCCGCTCGAGGAGACCCACCATGTGTGACATCTGGGTGGGCCCGGGTTGCATCGACGATGTCCAGAATATACTCTTTCACTGGCGCGGCGATATGTACATTTGCAACCACCTCCCGGGCTTCGAGAATCTGTGATGTCTCGACGACCTGCTCGACAGCATCCGGGCCAAGTTCTGGGTCGTCATCGAATCGATCAAGCAGTTCGCGTTCATCCGGCCGGTCAGGAATATCAATATTGAATTTGAATTGGAAGCGGTCGCGTTGGGCTTCCGGTAACTCAAAGACGCCTTCCATCTCGAGTGGGTTCTGTGTCGCGATTACCATAAACGGCGTTGGAAGCGACAGCGTCTCTCCCTCGATAGTCGCGCGTCGTTCTTGCATCGCCTCGAGAAGTGCACTTTGAGTCTTTGGCGTTGCACGATTAATCTCGTCAGCGACGACTAGATTTGAGAAGATTGGCCCGCGTTGCAGTGCGAACTCACCGCTGTGTTCACGATAGATGTGGGTTCCTGTAATATCTGCTGGGAGAATATCAGGAGTCATCTGGATTCGATTGTAACCAAGTCCTGTTGCGCGTGCAAAGAGATTTGCAAGCGTTGTCTTAGCCACGCCGGGGACGCCCTCGAGCAGAACGTGCCCACGCGTCAACAATGCAACTGTGAGATGCTCGACTGCCATTTCGTTGCCGATCAAGACGCGATCGACCTCAGACTGAATCGCATCGTAGAGTTCGGCTGGCAGCTGCTGGTTCGCATCGCCGTCGCCATCGTGCGAGTGCTCGGCGCTCATTCGTCGTCCCTCCGTTTTGATCCAGTACGGTTAAGCGCTGTTATGACGCGCGAGATACGTTCCTCGTCCCAGTCGGGATGGCGCTCTCGGAGGTGTGTTGCCCGTTGTTCGTCCTCGAGCGTTGGAAGATCGGCCTCGTCGGTGCTTGTGCCTCGGGTATCCTGAGGGTGGCCAGATGTGAGTCGCGAGCGAAGACGGGTTGCTGTCATTTTGAGCCGATGTGATGATCGAGCACCAACCGCAATCATACCAATTCCAATCCCACCAAGGAACAATTGCAACAGCGGTGATTCTCTAAGTGTGAGCGTAGCACTTGCTAATGGTGGCAACTCGTCTGCGTGCGATAGATCAATCAACACCTGATCAGCATCAGTGTAGATTGCCCGCAAGAACGCTTCGTTATCTGGTTCGTCGATCATAGCGTTGATTGCGATACTGGGGTCACTAACGGCGATAACCTGCCCAGATGAGACAGGTTCGACCGTCGCGACGGGATATGCCCCAGGCTCTTCGCCATCACTCAGTTCGCCATCACGGTTGAGGTCGCGATATGCAGCATCGCTTGTCTCAACCAAGACGGTGGCGTTATTTGGTTCGATCGACGCGGCGTAATTGAGCGTCAGTTGGTCGACGCCCTCAGTATAGGTGTGATCTGTGATGCCAGTTGCAATCGGCATCGAGGGACCCTGATAATAGTTCTGATGATCACGAAGTAACTCACCATCAGCATGTGCTGAAGCACCAACATCGGCAAGTAAGTCATTTCCTGGAGTGTCGAAATTCTCGAACACGACAAGTGTCCCGCCATCAGCGACGAACTGTTCGAGACGCTCGAGGTCAGCGCCGGTGTAAGGCTCATCCGGTGCGACAACGAATGCAACCGTTTCGTTTGACTGGTGATCGGTATACTGTGTTGTCTCTCGGATCAGATCGCTTTCAACACCCGGTTCATCGTTGATCTGGTCGTGTAATTCGGACATCCCGTCCCAGGAGGGGTTGAACGGCCCGAACGCCGCCGTCGAGGTTGCAGCAGCAATCCCAAATCCGAGACAGACAACAATAACGAGACTAGCAAGCAACACACGGGGCCAATCGATCCCCGTTCTCGAGCTAGTATCTTGAAACCATTCGAGTGGGTTCATTCGTCCACCCCCTGTATCACGGTGCGAAGCGGCGTTTCACGCTGGTTCGTTACCATGGAAGCACCTCCGGTGGCAAAATCTCGAGGATACGGCGGATAACAACGACACCGAAGCCACAAAGACCAACGAGGATCAGCCACCGAAGCCGGCGTCGCCAATCAGGGGTAACTGCAAAGGGGGCGGTCAGTTCGGTAACGATCAACAACCCAATAAGCGAGAGCACGAAAAATAGCTCGTACGAGAACGAGCCCAGTAGAGAAAGCGCGAGAAGCGCTGCGAGCATCCATGCAAGTTGCCCGCGAATGAACTGCATCCGTCGGTGGGTCGCCATCTAGTCCAGTAGGGACACTCAGTCATCGTAAATCCTCGGGGTTTCGTTCGCATCTGCCGGCCTAGTGAGAACGGTAGTTTCATTTACTCGTAACCAACTGTTCCCGGTATGTCTCCCGCTGCCACTTCTACTCCGCGAACCGATGCGGGCGATTCGTCACCGGTTGTCCACGCAACCGACGTGACGAAAGTCTACACCCGCGGGTCCAAACCTGGCCGTATTGGGCGACTCCTCGGTCGATCAGATCCGCCGTCAGTAACGGCACTCGAGGAGGTCTCCGTTGCAATTGAGACGGGCGAAATTGTCGGTCTCGCCGGCCCAAGCGGCAGCGGGAAGTCTACACTGTTGCATCTTCTTGCCGGTCTCGAGACACCGACATCTGGAACAGTACAGTTCCAAGACCAGGATTTCTCGGCGCTCTCTCGTCGACAGCGGATTCGACTTCGCCTCGAACACGTTGGAATCATTTTTCAACATTTCCATCTTGTCGACTCACTCACTGCACGGGCAAACGTTGCCCTCCCGTTGGTCGAACTCGGCGTCGGTGCACAAAAACGTCGTGAGCGTGCAGAGACCTTGCTCGAGCGTGTTGGCCTTGGTGACCGAATTGGACATCGGCCGCGCGAACTGAGCGGTGGTGAACAACAACGGGTTGCAATTGCCCGTGCACTCGCAACTGACCCGACGCTGGTTATCGCTGATGAGCCAACGGGTGAACTCGATACGGAAACAGGCCAGCGCGTACTCGAGCAGTTCGAGCGAATCGCAGACGACCGAGCAGTCGTTCTTGCCTCTCACGACCAACCAACACTGGACATTACTGATCGTGTTATTCGCCTTCGAGACGGTGCTCAAGCAGAATCCACGCAACTCGACGCATGAGTATTCGGAAACGGCTGATTCGCTGGGCTGGCCTCCTTCGCGTTGGAGTCCGACGGACCGTCTCACGGACGCTCGGTGCAGACCAGCGACGCATGCAACTGAGCGTCCTCGGTGTTGCCGCAATCATTGCACTGCTCGTTATCGTCACTGGACTCGGGCTTGGGCTCGCGACTGGGACGACAGTCTATGATGACGATATCGACTACTGGGTCGTCCCCGAAGACAGCGGCAGTAGTTCACCGCTGTTAGCGACAGACAATCCGCGCTTTGGGTCAGTACATGATGCTACCGAACAGTTCCGAAGTGACGACGTTACGTTTGCAACCCCAGTCCTGTCGCAGGTACTCCAAGTCGAAACAGACGGAGAGACAGAATACATCCTCGTCATGGGAGTAATCAACGAACCGGGATTGGATTCTGTCACCGGTGTTGCAACCACCGGCATTACAGATGGTGATCCCTACTATGATGATGGTTCATACAGTGGAGAGTGGACCGGCGACGCCGTTCTTTCCCAGAGTGCTGCAGGACTACTCGAGGCCGATTCCGGATCCCAGTTGACGATCGCTGGCAACGACTCCTTTACTGTAACCAACGTCGATGACGGGGCCGATTCGGTGGGTGACGTTCCAGCCGCGGTTGTCCAACTGAGCGAACTCCAGACACTCACGGGAGCGGCAGAAAACGATCAAGCCGACCAGTTCATCGTCGGGACGAACTCACCAGCTGTCGAAACAACCCTCGAAGGTGTGTATCCACAGTCAGAGGTGCTCACGCGAGGCGAGTTGACAACCAGTGCCGCAATGGACTCAGAGTTGCCACTGGCGCTTGCGTTAACCGCGTTCATTATTTCAGTCTCTGTTGGCACCCTGTTCGTATTGACGACGAACGGCCTTGAGGTCGTTGCGGACAGAACGCAACTAGCAACACTGGCAGCTATCGGTATTTCAACGCGAAGCCAACTGACGCTTGTTGGAACACAAACGCTTGTGATCACGGGTGCCGGCGGCTTGCTTGGTGCACTCGTCGGTATGGGTGGAATTTGGGGCGTGAATGCGGCAGCTATGGAATTTGTCACGACCGAGCCGATCGCACTTTCAGAGCCGTGGTTCATCCTCTATGGCGGAGCTGTTGGATTGATTATTGGCATCCTTTCGCTCCCATATCTGTTATTGTTGACCCGTCGAGTTACTGGAGGTGTTCCTTAATGGCTGGAATTGCCAGTCGTTGGTGGCTGGCTGTGCGTCGCTGGGGTGCCAGAGTGCGGGCTGCTGCTGGGATTACAATCAGCCAACTTCGGCATCATCGCCTTCGGCTAGGACTGGCTATTGTTGGTGTCGCACTGGCCGTGTTAGCAATGACTCTCCTGGCGGGTGCCGGAATGGGCGTCATCGATACTGGACACCAACAGTTCGAATCCGCCGATCGCGACCTCTGGGTGACCGCTGGAGAAACACGATTGACGACTGCCGGTGGCGGCGGTTTCGAAAACTCCCTGTATGATTCACGGACCGTCGCGAGCGAGATGGAATCCCACGACGGAGTCAGACACGCGATTCCAATGGCGTTCCAGACAATCTATGTTGGTTCCGACCCGGCCGACGACTTTGAGACGTTCGTTGGAGCGGGCGTCGCCGGCGGTGGCCCTTCAGTACAGGTGACTGAAGGGGAATTGTATGGGAGCGATACGTACTACGCCAATGGCAGCTACGACGGCGAGCGGACGAACGAAATCTTGCTCGATGAGGAAACAGCAAACGAACTCGATGTCGATATCGGAGATACGCTCTACGTCGGCGGGTCACTCTCTACTGCCCGCGATACCGAAGTCACCGTCGTCGGATACTCACCGACGTTCGAGCGGATGCTTGGGACATCCACAGTTGTGATGCCACTCAGTGAACTGCACGAGGCAACTGGTGAAACACGAACGGAGCCCGCGACGTTCATTACGATCACTGTAGAGGACGGTGCCGACGCAGACACGGTCCAGTCCGAACTCGAGGAAGCTCACCCGGAATATCAGATCCAGACGAATCAAGAACAACTCGAGAGTGTTCTGCAGGAGCAAGCGCTAGTGCTTGCAGCTGGTGCTGCGCTCGTCGTGCTTGCAATCGGTGCGGGGATCACACTGACTTTGAATTTGCTTGCACTGGTTGTCTTCCAACAGCGTGAGGCGTTCGCTGCATTGACCGCTCAAGGTGTCTCGTCGTCGCTACTGATTGGGTCCGTACTCGGACAGGGACTGGCCATTGGGCTTGCTGGTGGGCTACTTGGCGTCTCGCTTACCCCACCAGCAGTTGATCTCTTGAACCGAATTGCCGCGGCCGTCGTCGGGTTCGACGGCCTCGTCCAGACATCAACCGAGATTTTACTCGGTGGTTTTGTCATCGCAATCACTGTTGGGACAATTGCAGCGGTTATCGCTGGCTGGCGTCTGAGTCGGACTCCGCCACTCGAGATTCTGTAAATCGCCCCTCAAATTTTTTCACAGGTTGTGACGTTCGACCTCTGAGAGAGTAGTGTGCTTAGGAATACTACAGACATTGCCACGACAACATAGAGCACTAGAACGCTCAATTTCCAGTACCAAAACCGACGATCTCAAAACGAGCCCCACCATGCATACTATCAGCTATTCTGACTTTCCAGCCGTGAGCCTCTGCGATTTCTTTCACGATCGGAAGGCCAAAGCCAGTTCCGTCCTCCCTGGTCGTTTGGCCAAAATCAAATACAGAGGAACGGTCCTCAACAGGTATACCTGGACCATCGTCTGCAACGTAAAACCCGTCGTGCATGTCTCCGACAGTGATCGTCACCGTCGGGGAACCATGCTCGATAGCGTTTCGAAAGAGGTTCTCGAACAACTGTTGTAGACGGCTTTTATCACCCTGTACCGTTTGAGTCGTCTCGACAGCCAGTTCGCCAGCGTTTGTCTGGATCATCTCCCAGCTTTGTGTGGCACATTTTGCAAGCGAAACTGGCTCCGGGTCCTCGATAGATTTTCCTTGGCGGGCCAGCGTCAAGATGCCCTCAATAAGTTCACGCATCCGCTCATGAGCCGTTTCCACTTCTTCCATATGTGGACTCTCTAAATCATCTGAAAGCATCTGGGTGTGGCCCATGGCTACATTTAATGGATTCCGAAGGTCGTGACTGATGACGTGTGCAAACTGTTCGAGTTGTTTATTTTGTCGTCTGACCAATTCCTCCGCTTGCTTGCGTTTGACAAGTCCACCAAGATTCTTCGCAACGTCGGTTACGTCTCTGACGAGGTCTTTGTCACTGTCTCTCGAATTTCGTAAAAAGAATACGAGGACCGCAACGACGGACTCCTCGTCCTCAGTCTTCACAGGGACGCCCAGGGCAGCGTGGAGACCGCTTTCAGCGGCTAGTTCTGTTCTATGGAAGACGGATGGTGACTCTTGTGAGACATCAGCAATCCATTCACGTGCGCCAGACTCGTAGACGCGTCCGGGAAGGCCAGAACCAGACGCGAAGGTTACGTCCTTGCTCCCTTTGAGAAAGCGTTCACAGTTAGCATCGTCAGTGTGACCAACGACGAATTTGAGTTCATCGCTCGTGGCTGCTGGCTGCCATACTTCACCGTACGCCCACTCGGTATAGTCACAGATTGATTGGAGAGTCGTCTCAAATCCGTCTCGAAGCGTTTGTGCTGTACCGATACAGCGACTAGTTTCGGTCAATAACTGGCGTTTTTGTTTGATTCGTTCGCGCTCGGTAATATCTGTATAGAGTGCAATGCCGTCGATTGATTCCGATTCGTCACATGGGATGCTCCTGTGAAGGAATTCACGGTGACCGTCGGCAGTCTTGCGTGTGAGTTGGTGTGAAGCAATTTCACCGTCTTTTGTGGTGCTATCGATATCACGTCCTTGCTCCTCGAATTCTGCTGGGATGATCCAGTCATTAAGTGATTCGTTACAGATGTCTTCAGATTCATACCCAAATATCTCTTCGAAAGCAGCATTGACCTTTCGAACGATTGGCTCTCCGTCAACGAATTCGAACTCGACAACCGCATCCTGGACATTTTCGATGAGATACTGATACCGAACAGTCGAATCCTGCTCATGCAAAGAAGTGGATATTAGCGACTCTTCCGTATCAGAGCGATCCATTTACACTGGATTAGACAATCAATCCATATGAAATGTTTGATTCGACTGAATATTAGGTGTTCGAGTAACCCCCACTGTCACAAATTGGAATCCGAGGGTGGGAAGTTGTATGAGTCATTCTTAAGGAGAAAAGTTTTACCGAGACCCAGATAATTCTGGTTCATGAACCGGAATTTTGGACTCAGTGCCCTCCTCATAGCTGGCGTACTCGCCGCTGCAGTAATTGGTGTTACAGCCGTCGCTGCGACGTCGGACGCCAATATGAGTGTTCACCCAGCGATAGATACGCCAACTGAAACACTCGAGATTGAGGGGAGTGAGTATGAGGTCGATGAAATAGCAGTCGTTGAACAGGGAGACACACTCGAGGTAGATGTGACTGCATCTGGATTGTATAATCTGTATCTTTACAATACAGACGTCCAATCCGAACAAGACGACTATACGGATGATTCACAAGTACAGTTCGACATTGATGACCTCGAGCCAGGAAGCTACATGCTTTCACTCGAACCGGATGATGAAGGGAGACAGGCAGTTACCCCTGTTGTTGTCCAAGGACACGATATCTCGCTGGAGTATCCGACGACAGTAGAGGAGACGGAGGACGTCACGTTCGAGGCAACAGTTGAATCGGCCGGAATTAGCGATCAACCAGACGAACTCGAAGTCGTTATCTGGAACGGAAATGCAGCCTCAGAGCTAACACTCGAACATACTGGTGGAACGAGTTACAGTGCAACCGAATCAATGGCAACGCTTGGAACTGGCAGCTATGAGGTATACAGTGCTGTCATCGGTGATGAAGCGTATGAGGGCTACAATTTACCAGATGCGGTCGCTGAAGGAGATGAACTAACTGTCACAGAAGAATCCGATGACGATGAAGACAGTGAAGAGAAAAACGAGAGTGACGGTGACAGCAATGAGGATGGCGAAGACGAGAGTGATACAGACGAAGTGAAAGACGATGAGAAGGACAACGAGAGTGTTCTGAATGATGATAGTGACGAAAAGGATGATGACAGTACTGACAGCAATGAATCAGACGAAGAGATGAACAACGAGAGTACCGACAGTACTGATGACGAGTCGTATACTGATGATGAAGTTGGTAATGAAACCGACGACACGGATAATGGCTCCGGCTCAGATGTTATCGAGCCAAATGAAACCCAAGAAACGGATGATACAGCAGCCACTGATACAGCCGATGATGATGGACTCGGACTATCTACAGCTGCCCTCACCGCTGTCGCCATCGCAACAATGCTCATTGTCATAGTTGCTCGAGATAACTAATGCTCTTATAGTCTGGTTGAACTCTTCGAGACTATGGCAAAATTTACGTACACTGATTGGTCGTCCTGACGAGATGGCGTAGACAGCCCGCAACTATTAAATCGGTAGGGTTTAATTAACTGATATATGGGAAATTCAGAACGACTGGCAAAAGTGACTTTCCTAGTCACGGTAATGCTCCTTGCTCCGGTAGCCGGAGTTGTAGGGGCTAGTGGTAGCGGGGGAGCTGGCACAGCACAAGATGTGACGCTCTTAGAAGAGAACAACGAACTTGACGGACTCTCCGTCTGGGATCGAGCGCCACTGTCACTACAGGCAGATACCGATGATGCGAATGTCTCAGTTAGTCTGCCAAGTATTACTGCTAATACTGAGGATGGGGATAGTAACCTTTACCGGTCCTCTGTTGGCGTCTACAACGTCAATGATGGCGTGACACTCGACTTTGGTGAGAACGTTGACGCTAAAGAACACGATGGCGATGCTCAAATCCTGACTGCCTACCTCAATGAGAGTGTTGAGGATGACGATGTTGATTTCAGTGACCTCCCAACGAGTATGGACGAACTGGAGTCTGAACTCACACAAGAGAACCTTGATAACCTAAACGAGAACATCACGTTTAGTGACTCAAATGAGGATATTAACGATGGAACCTTCAGTCACGATGCTGACTTCGACGAAGGGGCAGGCGCATACACGTACATCGTTGCTACTGAAGATACCTTCACTGTCGACGAGGGCGATCTCGAAGATGTTCATGAGGGTACTGTCCTCGGTGCAGAGCAAGTGGTTGCTCACGAGGAACCATCTGAAGTCGACGTTGATTCCTCGGCCGAGCCTGGTGACGACATTACGTTCGATGTGACCGCAACAGAGTTTGACGACGATCTTAACGGGAGCGTCAACCACGGTGTTGTACTCTACAACGAAAGTGGCTTTGATGCAAGCAGTGCCACGCTCTACGTCGATGGAGAACTCAACACCGACCTCTCCGCAGAGGACGTGACTCTCGAGACTGAGATTGAATCACTGAACGGAGTTCAGAACCTCTCCGACGATGTCTCGGCTTGGGGCGAAGAGATCGAGAGCCAGAATAAGTCTGGTGAATTGACCCTCGAGACAGTCTTCAACTTCTTCATGGACGAAGCTGACATCGATGAACGGCCATCGATGAACACCACCGACGACACCATCCAACTTGATGCCTCGTCGACGGCCGTTGTTGGAGACACGAGCGAAGAGATTACGGTCGAAACCTACGATAACTGGAGCGAAACGGACTACCAGTGGATCCACGTCGCAACAGGCACCTCGAGCGACGAGATCCAAGTCAATGCAGATACAATCGAAATCGAAGAGGATGATGATGAGTCCACTGGTGGTGGTGGAATCTCTCCATCACCGTCTCCAGACCCATCCGGTCCTGAGTTCGATGTGGAAGCAGGACTCAGTGATTCAAAGATCATGCCTGGTGAGTCAGTTGATGTGACGGCAACAATCTCAGAAGTCAGTGGTGACCGCGGTGGAATCTACACGGCCGAACTCATGATCGATGGCGAAGTCGTTGATGAGGAGGAGGTCCACATCAGCCGCGATAGTTCCGAATCAGTGACATTCACGCACACGTTCGATGAGTCCGGTGAATATGACGTCGCAGTAAGCGATGTCACGGCTGGAACGGTTTCCGTATCCGCCGATCACGAGGAAGATCCTGACGAAGAAGAAGATGACGAAGCAGAGTTCGAACTCTATGACGCTTCTCTGAGCGACACCGAAGTTGAAGTTGGTGACAGTGTCACTGCCGGTGCAACTGTCGAAAACGTTGGTGGCGACTCCGGGACCTACACCGCCGAACTGATCGTCGATGGCTCGGCAGTCGATGAAGAAACTGTGACACTCGGCCCAGGTGCAGTTGACGACGTCTCGTTCACCCATTCGTTCGACGAAACTGGTGAGTACGATATCGCGATTAACGATGAAAACATTGGCACAGTAACTGTTGATGAAGACTCCGGACTGCTGCCCGTGCCTGGCTTCGGAGCGCCTGCAGCACTGTTTGCGCTTCTTGCATCGGCACTGATTGCGATTCGACTGAACGACTAAGCGAAACGAAGCTACCTGTTCTTTTTTGCCACAAGACAACACAGCGACAGCTAAGCACCGTTGATGATCAATCGCCTCCGGGCTTGACCCCGAGGCGATTGACGGCGTGCCTTAATCTCATGTTGGCCACGCCTCGTGAGGGTATAGAAGTTCGTTCAACGGCCTTCTTACCCCTTCTCGACGAACCCTTCGTTAACAACCCCGGCCCCAAGTGTCGGGTATCCGCCTCGAGTGCCGATGAATTTCTTTCTCGTAGTATCCCTCGAGTTCGTCTTTGATTGCGACTCTGTGAGATTCGTCTTGGCTAGCAATCGTATCCAAAAAAGTACGTCAAAAGCCAGTGAGGCCGTACATACACGGATTTTGTTCAAACAAACATATAAGAAGTGTTGATTATCAGATGCGATGGTAAAACTGGCCTATAAGAAAGGAGATAGTTGCAGTGGTTCGGGTAACACCTTCAAGAAAATAGAAAGACACAGTTATAAAGTTGTGAATCCTACCTAAAGGTAGCATCAGGTGGAGATATCACTGGTTACCTGCAACCAATATACCCACTTCCAGAGTATTTGCGGTCATCACTCCTGTTATCCGACGATATGACAAAAGTTACAGAAATATATACTATTCAAAAGAGTTAATAGACTCACATGTTTGTAACTAATTGGATGGGGGATAACCAAGATGATCAGCCCACCGAGGCTACCCAAGAAGAGGTCGAAGAAGCGATCAACGAACTCGAGGAGGACGACGACAATACTGAAACAAGCGAGAGACAACTGAGTGGCGACAACCAAAATGGAAAATGACGATTCCACAACGGGACCTCGTGAAGTTACTCGGGGCCACTCGAGCGATTCAGCGCTACCAATTGAAACAATACGGATTCGCAATGGAGACAATCCAGACGAGTTAGTGATCTTTACCGATGACCTCATGCATTGTACAGAGTGGGTTACAGCTAGTGGGCCTGAATCGTTTGTCAATCTCGAAGACTGGTGTTGATACCATCCTATCGTTATGTGTTAACAACCCAACCTCGAGTGTCGGGGTATCCGCCTCGACCGCCGATGACTTGGTGGTGTTTGAATAGAGAATACAATTGCAAAAGTAAGTCCACTCGTGAAAGAACCCATATATAATAAATGTATATTGCATCTAGAGTATTATTCACAGTCACTAAGTATTCAATCAGTAAATAAAACCGGAACAAAGTGATTGCCAAAGGTATATTTATATTGAGTCAACACTTATGGCCAATTGGCGAGGGGATGGGGGACTGTCGTTGCCACCGGCCAACCCAGCCCAATGGGGGTACCCACTCGCCATCGCAGACCACCTCACGCAGTCCGAGATTAGTGATTGACGCGGGAACAACGCCAAAGTTCATTCAGAAAGAACTCGGGCAACTCCCGCGACAACTCTGCACTCCACACACCGTGTGCTTCACTAATTTCATTCAGTATAACTCCATAGTCTACCTTCAACAGCGAGAGAATCCTAGCCTCCCCGTAAGATTATGGGATAAGCAGGCGCAAAACCTCGCGCTTCAGCGCGGGGAGGATGTCAATCAAAATGATGAGGGTTCGTGATGATAGAAACGTGCAGTATTTCGAGTACGGTTCCAGTGGGACGACCTTGCTCGTTCAGGGCCACCACGCTCTCCTTGTCTCAACAAACAGCGCATGTACTGCCCACAATTGCGGGAATATAGCCTCCGGGGAGTCGTAGCGCAAGTGAGGGTCCTACGTCAGAGAGGGAACCGCACCATTCAGGATGCGAAAGATTTCAAGAACACTTGTGCCCATCGTGTGAGTTCGAGTCGGATAGAGTGCTGATGCGATCGTCAGACTACATCTGACGGACAACAAAATCGCTCACGATTTTGCGACGGCGTAGAATATCCTTTTTCGCTATCTCGAAGATGTAGGAGTGGGTCACTCCGAATCAACGTCCTCAGAATCGCAGAGCGATTCTAAATGAAAAGCAGCGCGAGTTCCCCGCCCCACCGTGGGCGGGGTGAAGCGCGTCACTCCGGCGCGTGTTCCGTCTCTTCGATATACCGCTCAACCACTTCCTCCGACATCGTTCCCGTCGTCCCAACGTAGTATCCGATCTTCCAGAACCCGCCGCCCCAGAAATACGACTCCCGGATCTCGGGATACCGCTCCAGCAACTGCTTTCCAGAGTACGACTTGAATTGCCGAGCGATGTTCGCAGGGCTGTACTTCGGGTCTGCTTGCACGAACAGGTGAACGTGGTCGCCCGCAATCTCCAACGCCAGAATCTCGTGACCGAAGTGATCAGCAGTCTCACCAATCAATTCTTGAACGTCGTCCTCCACTACATCGAGAACCGAGTGTCGAAACTTCGACACTACACGAAGTGATACTTACAGGAACTAACCGAATGTGCGTGACTCCGATACTTCTCCATCCCTAATCCCTGCATTTATGATGTGTTAGAACGATTGTCAAGATATGGTTGAAGAAGCCTCGAAGACGATTCAGACGCGCCTTCACATAGCGTCTGGTGAACGGTCGTGGCTTCACAACGCCCGCCTCGCATCACGCGAGATCTTCAACCAAACCATCCGACTCACACAACAAGGGCGCACGCGCACCGAGATACAGCAGGAAGTTGACCGTGACGACTTCTTGCGAAACAACAAGTGCGCGGTCGTCGGCAAAGCCCTCCAAACGTGGGACTCCTACCAGTCACTCCTTGACTGGTGGGAGAACCAAGATGATCCAGATGGAGGCAAGCCGACACCACCGAGTACGGACAAATCTGGTGCGTACCCGCCGTAATGGCGCACACGGAAGGCTACCGCCTCACCGTGGACGAAGACACGAACCGTGTCCAGTTCCGCATCAGCCCGAAACCCTACAAGAAGGTGACGGGACATCTACGCGGTGAGCCGGACGCGGTGGACAAACTTCGAGATGTCCTCACGTCGGAGGAGGTGGATGTGGGGCAAGCTGAACTCCTGTACCGCGATGGCGTGTACTACCTACACGTCACGGTCACACGCGAGTTCGACGTGCCCGAACCCGACACCGCTGATACTGTGGTCGGCGTGGGCATCAACGAGCGCAACGTCGCTCTCACCGCCCTCGACCGCGAAACAATGCGGACGAAGGGCACACTCGTCCTCGACTACGGACGAGTCAAGCAGGAACGCCAACGCTACCACACCATCACGAAACGGTGTCAAGAACACGGAAAGACAAGCGTTCACCAGAAACTCGGTGACAAGGAAGAACGATTCACCGAATGGACACTCCATCGTCTCTCCCGTGCTGTCGTGGAGTTCGCAGAACAGTTCTCGAACCCAGTCATCGTGTTCGAGGATATGAGCGGCATCCGCGACGAAATCAAGTACGGTACGTATATGAACCGCCGATTGCACAAACTCCCGTTCCATAAGTTCGAAAAGTTCGTCTCGTACAAGGCGACGTGGCAAGAGATTCTTACGGACACGGTGGACGCTTACTACAACTCGAAGACGTGTTCATGCTGTGGTGAACGTGGGTATCGGCAGGGGCGGCGGTTCCGCTGTACGAACAACAAGTGTGACGTGGTGCAAGACCACGCCGACCGGAATGCGTCAGTGTACATCGCGTGGCGCGAGAAGGCGAAGATCGATGGTAACGAATCGAATTACCGGACTCACAAAACCCAGTCGCAGGTGCGGGTGGTGCGTCTGTCCGGGTCGGGGCGTGTAAGCCGCCCAACCTCATCCCGTTCCCTTGCGGAACAGGGAGTGCTAGCGCACGGCTGAGGGAATTACAAAAGCCTCGGGCCACCGCGCCCGAGGTTGTTTACTGAGTTGCGAAAGTCGATGGATGATTTTCGAACGTCTGTAGAGACTGCGCTCCCTGTGGGTACGTCCGTATCTGTAAAGCGCGTTTGTCGAGGAGACCTTGACAGGTTGTCAAACGTTGTCTGACAACGTCGTGGAAGCAGGAAGTCTCATCTGCTCACGGGCGCTTCGCGCCCGTTCACATGGTCGATGAAACCGTCGGTCTCACGCTCCTCTCAAGAAGCGAACGGCGCAAGCCGTGAGCGAGTAGGGTGGGTAGTTCACAACGAAACGACACCAGATACGTCAACCATAGCACATAGTGTTACGCCTATACGATTGTAAATAACATTGTTGCAATGTGGTTTTGAGTGTTTGTAAGCTTATAAGAAATATTTTCTGGATTCGCCAACCAATAGTCGAAATGGCCATCAGAATTTATATTTATATCAAATATTAGCGTTGGTAGATCTCACCGAACATGCGACGGAGACGATCACCCTCGAGATGAGTGAGGTTGCTGACGATGGCCCCTAGGTTCGGTCTGCTCACGACCTTGCTTGCGCTCAGTGTACTCGTGAGTCTTGGATGGATACACACCCGGTTGTGGTCATTCTGAACTGTGGTTTGAGTTAACGGAGTCAATCCGGTTGTCTTCTTCCAATTCCAATCACGCCAACAACTTGTCCGGTTTTGTTTGTAACCGGCGACCCAGTGAATTCGTACCGAGTCGTTTCGCCACTTTTTGTCAAAAGATCTGCCTCCACTTCTACCTGTTCACCCTCGTCTACAATTCTGGAGAGTAGCTGCTCTATTTCAGACTTGGTTTCTCCTTCGAATAGATCCAACGGTGAAATCTTCTCCATCTCTTCCTCCGTGTACCCAGTCTCTTCCTCCAAGGCCTGGTTCCAGTGGACATAATTCATATCCGAATCAAATGCATAGAACAGGTCATCCAAGGAATTAAGAGCAGAATCTAAGAACAGTTTTTTGTGATTCAAATCTCGTTCTCGCTTCTTTTTCTCTGAAATATCTCTAACCACGCAGACATGGCCTCCAGTATCCATCTGGGTGAGGGTCAACTCTTCTGGCACCAACTCTCCATCCTGGGTTACGCCGACTGATTCACCCTTCCAAGAACCGATGTCTCTCAGTTCAGGGAGGATCTGTTCGTGAAACTTCTGAGCCTCGTCCTCAGGATACAATTCCTCCCAGTGATGCCCTGTTAACTCCTCAGGAGCTGCAGAATAGATATCTGCATATGCTTGGTTCAGGTACACATACTTGCCATGTTTATCTATGATTCCAATCCCTTCTTGAGCCGTCTCTAGTGCTTGAAAACCGTGTATAACTTCTTTCTCTGCCCGATATTTTCCCACCACATTTTCGACACGGTTAGCTAAAACCGTGTACTGATCAGTGCCCCCTTTTTTCTGCAAATAATCAGTGACTCCTGCAGAGATCGCATCACTTGCAATCTCTTCATCTCCTTTGCCTGTGAACAAGATAAATGGTAAATCTGGGTGGTCAGAGCGAACCCGCTCCAAAAATTCTAACCCGTTCAACCCCGGCATATCGTAGTCACTGATGATGCAATCGATCTCTTTTTCTTCTAAAATTTGTAATCCACTTTCAGCACTGGTTTCCGTAGTCACTGTGATCTGGGAACTTTCCCGCTCGAGAAATGTGGCCACCATTTCCACTAATGCGCGGTCATCATCGACATGCAATGTCTCTATATCGCTTTTTGTCGAAGAAAGATTGATTTCCTGCAATGTCGATCCGTTCCCCATGTGCCTCATAGTCTACTCCTCTTAACCCTACGCCATTAGTTCTGTTGCTGATACCGGAGGAAGTGAAAATGGCACACCCCAAACAAGCGGACAACTGAGAAAGATTCTCGAGGTCATCACCCCCCACTGAGTTCAATTTCATGATAAGCCATATTAAGATAAGTGAGTTGTGGTGGTTCATACTGGAACTGATCGACTTGTGGGTCAAACCAGCTAAGTTCTTCATGGTGTCTGATTTCTGGATTGCCAGATAATTCGGCCGATCCGGCAACGATCGAGCCATCAATATGGGGTGTACCAGAAAAGTCAAACGTCTGCGTTTCACCGTTATCACTTGGTGCGTACACTACACCCTCAAAGTAGGGATTCCCGCCCATTTGGCCCTGTTGAAGTCCTATTCTTCAGTCACTATGTAGCATGAAACAGACGATAGGTGGAAATGTGAGTGGAGTATTAGAATCGATTACTCTGTTGTTCCGTAGTTGGTGTACTGTAAGAGTAAGTGAGGGACAATAACTCCGACTATGAAGACGATACCAAAGACAATCTCTGATGAGAGAGTAGTAAACTCGTAGAGACCAAATAGCAACCCCATCGCTAACAGAACGAACACACTGATAACCTTGTTCTCGGCAGTTACCAGCCCTTCGCGCCTGATAATGATAACCAGTGAGACTATAATCAAACCAAGAATCCCAACAGCAACTGCGGTGAACAACTGTATTGAATCCGTTGCAAGACTGATAAAGAAGCCAACACCCACCAACAGGTACGCAAGCCCAAGAGCTGTGATTTTCATTTTGTCAGTAACGCTCCTGTCCTGCTTAATTTCCCCTTGAGATGAACTCATGCTCTGAAAGTAGTTTCATCATGCTAAGTATTTGTTCCTCAGAATGCTACCGGTAGATCTGCACCCTGTATTGACCGCTCAGAGTGATCGGTAGAGGTTGTGAATGACACAGGCGATGGTGAGCTCACGGAACTGCTTCCACAAGCGTCGTGAACGGACGAACGCACCGTACTTCCGCTTGAGCGTTGAGTTGACGGTCTCTGATTGACTCCGTTGGCCGTAGAGATCAGTATCTAAGCGCGCGTTCCATGCCTTGTGAAGCGATGTGAACTCACGATGCTTGATCAGTGGACGAACTTCGTGTTGACGGGCAAGTCGTCTGATTTTCTGGTCGTCGTAGCCTTTGTCACCGAGAAGGATGTTAATGGTCTCTGGATTGCGTTTGATCAATGACGGAGCGATCTGACTATCGTGTTTTCGTGTCGTCGTCACATGTAGATCGAGAATGGCGTTCACCTTCGTATCAACCAGTAGTGTCACTTTGAGCTGCTGAATTGTGAGTTCGGTTCGTTTCGTGTAGTGTTTTGAGGCGTGGTTGCGGTCGAAGCCTGAGGCGTCGATCCCCGCAACACCGTTGGTTGGGAGCAGTGAAACAGAGAGATTGAGCAGCACTCGCCAGACAGCCATATCGAGTCTATCGAACGCTTTGCACAGTGTTGATGGAGCAGGCAGTTCGGTGAGATTGATCGCGTTCCGGATACGGGGCATCTCGATGAGTTCGTCGAGGAGTGTACGATAGGTCGTTTTCTTCCGAACCTTGAGACAGAGGAGAACGATGTGCTGATGGAGCGTGTAGCGTTGTTTCGAGAACTTCGAGGAGTATCGAGCGACGGCACGTTTCGCTAACTGAAATGCTTCCTCGACAAATCGGAGCAACCGAGACTTTGGGAGGGTCTGCATCTACTCAAACTACCGGCTGAACCTGTAACTCACTAAGGATTTCAACAGAGCCGGTAATAGAAAAATGGTGGCCTTGCTAAATTCCCCACGTTACATCAGTGAATTCAAAGCGTGCACCACCATCTACACTCTCAGTTAGGCGAACCGTCCATCCATGGGCCTCAGCGATTTGCCGGACAATCGTCAATCCGAGGCCAGTTCCTCCTGCCGCTGTATAGCCCGGTTCGAAGACCCTATCTCGCTGGTCAGAAGGAATGCCTTCACCATTGTCTTCGACATAGAATCCAGCTTCATCCTCGAGTTCACCGATTCGGACCGTTAAATCGCTGGAACGTTTGTTTGTATCGTCGTCCCCCAGTGGGTCGTAAGGCGTTGATGAGCCATGTTCGACAGCGTTCCGAAAAAGGTTCTCGAGGATGTGCCGGAGACGACTTGGATCTGCACGGAGCGTGCTGTCGGTTTGGATGTCAAGCGTCGCTTCGTTAGTCTCCACGGTCCGCCAGCATTTTTGGCCAAGTGCGGCAAGGTCCACCGCTGTGGGATCATCGACAAGTTGGCCGTTGCGGGCTAACGTCAACGTCTCTTCGATAATCGACTTCATGCGATCAAGAGCTATCGCAGCTTCTGCCACCGATTGCGACGCCTCATCCTCACTCTCGTTGGCGAGTTCGAGGTGGCCCGATGCGACATTCAACGGGTTCCGAAGGTCATGCGAGACAATGCGTGTGAACTCTTTGAGGCGCTCGTTTTGGTGACGCAACTGGTGTTCGCGCTCGAGGCGATCAAGCGCACTCGCGGTGTGACTTACCAGCAGCTCCGCAAGCTCGAGATCTGTTTCATTGAACGCATCAGCATCCTCAGAGACGGCCTGAAAGACACCATGAGATCCAATTGCGATGCTGATTACTGACTGGTACGGACCTTCCGGCTTGGCTTCTGGGTGATTTGCAATGTCAGTAACAAGCATCGACTCCCCGGTTCGGAAGGTTTTGCCCGCAAGTCCCTCCTCAACTGACATCGAGATCGCGTAGATTTCGGGGGTGTCTTCGGATATCGCAGCCTTCGAAAGTATTCCGTTGTCCTCGATGTCGATTACGCTGAGGTCAAACTGAAGAAGGTCTTGACTGGCAGCAATACTTCGCTCACAGATGCCCTCAACAGTCTCATAGTCGTTGAGATCAATTGCGACGTCATTGAGCGCCGTAAGGGTCCGTTCGCGGTCTTTTCGTTCGCTAATATCGGTTACCGCACCGACCACCTCTACAGGTTCCTCATCCTCGAACACGATCCCAACGTGACACAGACAAGTAACCGACGACCCGTCACGACATCGCCAGCGGAACTGTTCAGAGATGCAACCACGGTTTCCCTCGAAAACATCGAATACGTTTGGGTTACGGGCCAGCGCCGCCTCGAGAGAGGTGCGTATCGTCTCACGAGTATCGGAGCGAATTCGCTCGAGCCACCAATCGAGGCCCGTTTCGATCTGTGTTTGCTGGTAGCCGAACTGCTCGAATCCGGCGTCCAAGTACAACGTATCGGCGCTCACATCGTATGTGAAAAACGCATCCGCCGAAGCACTTGTGGCGAGATCATATCGTCGCTGAAAGGTGTTTTTTCGCTGTCTGAGTTGGTACCGTTCGACTGCGTGTTGGATTCGGTTAGCAAGGAGACTGTACTGATCAGTTATACTGCTCTTTTGCAGGTAATCGGTCGCACCGGCGTGAATCGCTTCAGTGGCACAATCCGTGTTTGTGAGTATAATAAACGGGAAATCGCTATTATCGGCTCGAACAGTTGTTAGAAACTCTATTCCCGTCATCGTGGGCATGTCATAATCACTGACGATGCAATCGATTGGTTCCTCGTCTAGTAGGCGCAACCCTTCTCGAGGATTGGGTGTCGTCCGAACCGAGAGTCGATTGGACGCTCGAGTCAGCGAAGTCGCAGTAAGCTCGAGGAACGCTGGGTCGTCATCGACCACCAAAACTTCAATATGATCGAATGACGTGTCAGTCATGGCTTATTAAATAACCAACCATCATATATATCTACTGACTGACTCACCGAATAGGCTATATGCCATCGTACTCACGAAATTTTCGTTGATAGGGATACGTGGTTGAAAGCGGAGTGAAAATCGCATCTCAATCAGACTCGATAGTGACCTCGTCAACACTGATATCGGTATATGAGTAATCGTCTCTGTTTACAGTTTTGCTAATTCTAGTATCCTCGATAGCTTCATCGTAGTAAATTGATTGGCCACCACTAATTTCACTTCCTGCAGAAGAGATTGCTCCATACAGATCAGTTCCACCACCCAACTCGACTGACGATTCTGAAAATACGACACCATAGAACCCTTCGTGAGAGGCCTGAATATAGGACTCTTCCTCAGAATCAGCAATATATATCCAGAGACGGTCTCCCGCACCATCACTATTTGTCCATGATGCACCCCCAGTGGTCCTGAAAGAACCATCCACGTAGAGATTTACATCACCATCACCAACAACCTCTACGTCTAAATCTGGGCCATAGAAGTCTCCATCTACGACGAGATTAATATCACCACCAGTAACATCGAATACGAGGTTGCCGCCATAATCTATGCTACCATCATGGTAGTAATCACCAGATGTTACTTCTACAGAATCACCATCGAATTCGTCGAGTTCATCATTACTCGATTCATACAATTCACTAGCATTTTCAACCTCAGCAACTGGTTGTGGAAGACTCTCAGTGTGTTCTTCGATGAAATCAGTCTCACTCAGAGATGGTGTATCCACATCTTCGTTACGAATTTCCGCATTATTGTCTTCTTCGACTTCCCAATCAGTCTCAGCTCGAATAATTGACCCGTCGACTGCGTTGGTGAGTTGGACCTCTTTTGCCCGTACTTCGCCAGAGGATCCTAATTCAGAACCGCCACCACTCCCTTCAAAACTACCTGCCGTGTGGATTAGGCCGTTATACACAGTTCCGCCATTAGTATCAGTGAAATCTCCGCCTGTTCGAATTTCACTACCATCACCAAATGATGCCCCCCCACTCGTCACAGTAAGATCTCCATCTGCAACAATCTCTTCATCAATGTTAACACTCCCAATTCCAATATCCCCTGTTGAATAGATATTACTATCCTCAACATCTGCGCCACCGCTGACTTCAAAATCGCCATTAACAAAGATATCTCCTCCAATATCAGTTGAGCCGCTACCGGAAAATCCATCACTAACTAATACACTGCCTGTGTCTGTTTCTTCGTACTCTCCTATACCTACATCACCCTCGTTTGAGTTTTGGCTCGAATCATAACTGGATACAAACGTCCCTCCTCCGATATCTAATTGTCCGTCAACAGAGAGTGCATTTTCGAGAGTTGTGGGGCTTGAATGATTTAAATTCGCTAGTACTGTATTTTCACTGTGGTTATATTCAACGTCTAGAACACCGGTGTCCTCGAATAACTCACCCCAGCCCTCATAATATTTTGAGTCGACTTCAATAGTAGTCGTACCATCACGGACTTGGTTGGGAATGTCTTTGAATGCATCAGTTTGTCCGTTCGATCGGGCTACTAAGTCATCATCTGAGTGATTTCCATCCTGCAAGTGTACGGTATCAAAATGAATCGTATAAATACCAGTCTGGTCGGTGGTAATCTCAAAATTAGGGCGTGACACCGGTGTGGTGTTCCCATTTTGATAGTCCCAAACTCCACCCCCCTGATACGCTATATGACTGTCCTCCTGGTCGTAGATAATGGCTCCAAGTTTTGTATGATGCTCTTTTCCGTCAGGAGTACGTATCGTCATACTCCCTGCATCAGCGTCCACTTGTGTTTGCTCTGACGTTCGGTCACTAAACGATATTTCAGTTGCAGTGCTCTCTTCCAACGATTCTAAATCTACTTTAGCATTTTCTAGAGACTGAGTAGCGGTTTCGTCTTGGCTGACTCCTTGAATCCCAGTGAGGGCCATATTTCCAGCAAATAAAATAGAGATTCCAAAAATGATAACGAACCCGAATAATAATACCGTGGCAATCAACTGCGCCTCCCCCTTAGAGTCGTTGCGTAAAATAGCACCCCAATTATCTCCCATACTGCATTTTCAAACTACATGACTAAAACATCATCGGTAATTCACCGAGTAATAAGAAACACGCATATCATACATTCAGACGTAAGTATAAATAAATAATATATTGATTGTGTTTGCATAGGGCATGAATTAATTATCGGCTGACTCAGTCACTGGCGGATTGCTTTCAGGTGGTCGTTCTGAAACTGGCAGTGAGGGTTGTAACTGCCCAGCAATTTTCCGGGCGGTGGGCAACTCTTGTGTTTTCACCGACTGGACCAATGCAAGCGCGCGACGCGCACGTGTTCGTTCCCACGACTCTTGTCGGTGTTCGTAGGTTCGAATCCCTCGTAAGAAGTCTGTTTTCGAGAACTCTGGCCAGTATGGGGTTGAAAAGAATACTGCGGCTTCATTCCCATTTGCATGCCACGGGAGAAAGTTCGACGTTCGCTCCCCACCTCCAGTTCTGATGATGAGATCGACATCACGAATTGGTTCCTCGTAGAGTTCGTTTTCGACCACCTCGAGGTCAATATCAGACGGATCAATCACGCCAGATTCGACGTTCTCAGCAATACTGCGTGTGGCCTCGAGGAGCTGTGATCGACCACCATAAGCTAATGCAATATTGAGGGTGAATTTGTCGTACGCTTGTGTCCGCTCGGTCGCGTACGTGATTGCATCCTGGACCCGGTCTGGGAGGCGGTGGGTTGCTCCAATGGCACGAATTTGGACTTCGTTCTGGTGGACTCGATCTGCATCAGCAAAATCATGAAGTTTCTCACAAAACAGATCGAACAGTGGTTCGTTCTCTTCAGCCGGACGTTTGAAATTTTCAGTCGAGAACGCATACAGCGTCAATTCCTTGATCCCGAGTTCCTGGCACCATTCCAAAACCTGTTCTGTTGTTTGGGCGCCTGCTCGATGGCCTTGATGGTGGCTATTGCCTCGTTGGCGAGCGTAGCGCCGGTTCCCATCCTGGATAACGGCAACGTGAGTGGGAGTCCCAGTAACTTCCTCAGAGAGCACTCTCCCATACACTGCGTTTACTTGATCCCGAATCCACCCCTTCATGATGTCTCTTACTAGATGTGTGGTTCATTTATGGTTTATGATGCATACAAAACAGATTGACAATATTTTTGCTGGATCACCGTCCATGGATGGCACTTCGGTCGTGGTGGAAGGTCAATTAAGAAAGGCAGGATCACTGTTCTTTTGTACGTTGTATTCAATTCATCAATGGGTACTTAGTTCAGTCTGGAAGAACAGCTGAATTGCAGGGGACGTTGTCGAGTGTGAGTCCGCGCGCGGCACACTCAGGGGGTGACGATATTGCCGCTCAGCAGGCCCGAGGTTCGAATCCTCGCGTACCCATCCACAGTCGCATTTTGCACACGAAAATCACGTACAGTTTTGTGATGTGATTCGTTGGTATGTGTATGACCAGTGAACGAGGAATCGAGCTGACAAAATATCTCGTCGATCATTACGACCTGTTAGACGTTCTCCGGGAGAAAGAGAGCCTCACGACTCAACAACTCCAGCAAAAACTCGATCAATCACGAGCAACAATCAATAGGCATCTGGCTACCCTTCGTGAGGCCGAGCTCGTTAAAACTACTAATGGAGTACACGCGCTTACAGATTTTGGAGCGATAGTTCTCCAGGAGGTAGAAGGGCTTTGCCACCACTTCGATGTTTCAGCGCAGCTTCCGGTGCTCACTGAACAGCTTTATTCTTGTCCGGTTGAGTTTGAAACCCGTATCCTCACAGGAGCGACTGTGACGAAAGCAACATCTTCGAAACCCTATAAAATGCACGAGCGATATCTTGAATTTTGGGACGAAACAAACCGTGTGAAAGGTATCCGGAGTATTGGTGCCATCCCTCCCGATGTTGTCGAACGGCTTAAACCAAAACTCCGTGGCAATGTCGAAGTGGAAAGTCTTTGGACACATGACGCAGCCGTACAGTATCTCGAAACATATCCGGAAATCAAGTCACTGTGGCTGGAAGAGCCGAATGCCCAAATGCAGATCACTCATGAGCCGATTCCAGTCCAGTTCGGACTGTTTGATCACAGGCTCGCGCTCACTGTTCACGACGAAGAGACGGGCTATCCCCGCGCACTCGTTGATACGGCAAACCCCGATGCACTCAAATGGGCGAACGATCTCTTTGAATATTATCGTGATTTGTCACAGCCGCTGACCGCAGAATTAGCTGAAAGCAGGCGCTGAGCCCATGGCCTCAGCAAGCACAAGCGAGTAGGGGTGAGGTAGTTCACAGAAATGCAAGGAGGAAGCCCACGACTTCAGTCGTGGGAGGAATCCGACATCCCCAAAATTACATCATTTCTGGTGTCTCGAAGTCAAAGAGTCCTTCGCGGATGTGTGTGGGTGCCTCCGTCTGTCCCCAAGTCAGCAATTCGGTGGTGACGGCAGGATCAGCGCCATCGATGTGGCGTTCGTTTTCATTCCCCCAATCATAGAAGTTCTTAGGGAGCCAGTCGGCCTGCTTCAGCTCGTTGAAAATCGATTGTGCTGCCGTATCTGCATCGATCTTACCCTCAACATGAGTATTGAGAACATCAGCAGATCGTTCTAACAGCGCATTTTTTTCGGAGGCAAAGGGCGCGTTGTCCCCCGGACGAGGCACCTCGAGCAATTCCTCGAATTCATCCAAATCCCCGGATGAGAGATACTTCATGCAGTAGCGTTGGATATAGAGATCAGGAAACACGGATTCGGCGAGTATCACCTGTGTCCAAGCATTCCAGAGATTGAACTTGCCAGTCGCCTTGTAGGCGTTGTTTACTAAGAGATCTGCCGTCTCCAACTGTCTCTGATGAAGGTCGTCAATCGGAGTGAACCGGTCAGTAGAAAAGTCATCTTCGGCAAATGCGTCCAAGAGAATGTTTGCCGATCGGAACACTGATTCGAACGTGTGAATCAACCCTTGAGAGTAAAGTGGGTCAACGAATCCATAGGTATGATTGGTCAGTAAGTGCCGATGACCAGTTGACTTGGAAGCACTTCGCTGCAATCGACCTGTTCGGATCCACGGCATCACCGGCTCAACGGATTTGAGATGTCGTTCGATATCGGGGTACGCAGAAATAATCTCGTAAAACTCTTCCTCGGCACTGAGCGTATCATCACGTGGGTAGGTGGCCCGGTCAAGCGTGAGTCCTACGCTCGCTTTTGTTTCTTCTGAACGCTCAAAGTTATCGAACGGGATAACCCAGATCCAACCGCCATCAAAGACATGATGGAGTGTGCCATCATGTAACCGGTTAGTTTGATTGGGATGATCGTCCTCGTCGATCAAATCGTCAAACGGATCAAGTCCCTCAACGTGCGTGAAAATCGCCCGGGTATCCGTTTCGATAGTCGGTGTTTCGTCTCGATATCCCATTTTTTCGGCGAGGATGGAGTTGCCGCCGGTTGCATCAATGAAGAAGGCACCTGTTGTTGAACCTTGACTGGTAGTCACAGTTACGTCGTCTTCGTTGATTTCTACGTCAGTTATCGGAGTTTCATCAACATACTCCACGCCGTAGGAGCCTGCTGACTCAACGAGATAGTGGTCGATATGTTCGCGTACGAGATGACTCTCGTTGTAAAATGGCATGTCCGGAGGAACCAGTTGATGGGCATGTTCACCCCTGAACGGCTGATCCTGTTCGTGATAAGCATATCCGACGGAGTGTTTAACCCCACAAGAATGAGTGATGTTATCAACGATTTTGTTTGCATCACTAACGGTTTGTATTTCGGGAACATCGAAGTATTCGCCGACAATCCACATCCACACAGCACTTAATGGTAACATTCCTTCACCGATTGCAAACCGTGGATGGGTTTTCGCCTCAATCATCAGAACGTCGAGGTCGTTTTTTGCAAGAATCATCGAAGTGGCTGATCCGGCAATTCCACTTCCACCAATGACTACATCATATGTGTCTTTCACAGACGATCAGGCAACATTTGTACAAGACACTATAATATTCTCCGATATTTATGTGCATAGAACGAGAATGGCTAAATTCATGAGCAGGACTCAATTTATGAGTTCAGCTCATCTCGTCGGAACTCGAATCGTGACAACAGTGCCACGAGGATTGTTCTCTTGGATTTCGAGTTCACCGCCTATCTTCTTACAGCGAGAGAATCCCGGCGTTTACGCCGGGCGTGAATCGCGTCACTTAGCTACACGATTCACCGCCGGTAGCAGATCGGATATTCAACGGTAATCAAAATGAATAAGTAGTTTCAACTACATAGGCTATGTATGGCGATTGAGGTCACACGCACCTACGTTGGTTCCATCCAGAACCACCGACAAGTGAGTGATGGCCTTGATTCGCTCGGAGACTCTGCCTCGAAAATCTGGAACGTCGCACGCTGGACAGTAGATCGCATCTGGGATGAGACAGGCAAAATCCCAGATGAGGGAACGCTCAAAGCGTACATGAAGAACCACCCCTGCTGGAAAGATCTGAACGCACAATCCAGTCAGAAAGTCATTGAAGAACTTTCTGACGCTTTCCAGTCGTGGTTCGACCTGCGACACAAAGACGAGAAGGCGAATCCGCCCGGCTACCGCAAACACGGCGACACCCGACCAAAGAGTACAGTCACGTTCAAGGCCGACGGGTTCAAACACGATCCCGAAAACAACCGCGTTCGACTCTCAAAAGGCTCGAACCTCAAGGAGTATTGGTCGGACTTCGTCCTCTGCGAGTACCAGACCCGACCCGACGTTGACCTTTCAGAAGTCAACAGGGTACAGAACGTTCGAGCTGTCTGGAACGGCAACGAATGGGAACTCCACTTCGTCTGCAAAGTCGAACTCGAAACACTCGACTCAGCAGGTGACGAAGTGGCAGGAATTGACCTTGGTATCACGAACATCGCTACGGTCGCATTCCCTGATGGATACGTTCTCTACCCCGGCAACTCGCTCAAAGAGGACAAACACTATTTCAACCGTGCCGAGTACGATACTGAGGGTGAGAACGGCCCATCGAAAAAGTCGATGTGGGCACGTCAGAAACTCGCAGAACGCGAGACGCACTTCTACCACACACTCACAGACACAATTATCACCGAGTGCGTCGAGCGGGGTGTTGGAACGCTCGCAGTGAGCTGGCCCGAAGACGTACGAGAATCCGACTGGGGCAAGACCGGCAACAAGAAACTCCACACCTGGGCGTTCGACCGCATCTACCAGTACCTCGAATATAAAGGCGAGATTCGTGGCGTCGAGGTGCTAAAAGAGAACGAGTGGAACACCTCGAAGACGTGTTCACGATGTGGTGACGATACGAAGTCGAATCGTGTCGAACGCGGCCTGTACGTTTGCTCGTCGTGCGAGTTGGTCGGGAACGCGGATTGTAACGGGGCAGAGAATATGCGGCAGAAGATAACTCCGAGTCCTCACGGTGAGGATAGGAGTAACGGCTGTGTGGCACAGCCATCGACATACCTGTTCGACCGCGAGAGCGGGACGTTCACCACGAGAGAACAGATTGTATCGTAGACCGGCAAATATCCCACCCTGCGGTACGGGAAGCCGCGCCGTTTACGGCGCGGAGGATGTCACGCTGGCAACCAGACAATAAACGGAGTGCGTCTATTCCAGGTTGTGAAAGGAACTATCGAAAACGAGCACTTCAAACCCTGTCGCTTATTTCGATTGTTCGAATTTGAACACAACCACGCCTAGATTCGTCGACCAGATAGTATATATCTGTGATCTCACTACTGCCTATCAATGAACCCAGGGTCGATCCTCTATGTCGATCCAGATGTCACCCGACAAGAGCGAGTGGTCGTTGCTCTCGAGAATCACCTCGCCGACGTGGTAGTTGAGACAACTACGAGCGTCACAACGGCACTCGAGCGGGTGGCTGATCGGTCGGTCGACTGTCTCGTAAGTCGGTACGAACTCGCTGAGAGCGACGGCATTGAACTTCTTCGGCACACCCGAGATAACGCAGCCGACCTCCCGTTCGTGCTGGTCACAGACCAGGGATCTGAAGCACTCGCGAGCGAGGCGATTGCTGCTGATGTCACGGAGTACGTCCCGGTGAATGGTGATGACGAACTCGATCGACTGGTTTCACGCGTCAAATCCGCGATCGACGAGGATCGATCACAGACTGTGTATCGCGACATCTTTGAGCTACTCGATGACGCAATCGTCATCCATGACCCAGAAACAGGTGACGCCGTCGACGTCAACCAAGCAGTCTGCGAACAGTTTGGGTACTCCTACAACGAAGCCTGCGAGTGCAATGCATCAGATCTGAGTGCGTGTAGCCAGCCGACTTCCGATCGCTCAGCTCAGGAGTGGATACGCCACACACTCGAGGAAGGGCCACAGCACACCGAGTGGGTATGCGAGACCGGCGACGGAAAGAAGTTTTGGGCAGACGTTCAACTAAAGCCGCTCTCGACTGGTACGAGCGATCGAGTTGTGGCACTCATTCGAGATATCACGAACCGGAAATTCCGGGAACAGGAACTGGCGTCGTTTCGCCAGGCAGTCGAACACGCTGGCCACTCGATTTACAGCACTGATACCGATGGCGAGATCCGCTATGTGAATCCAGCGTTCGAATCCATTACAGGATATACGACAGAAGAAGCTATTGGGCAAACACCAAACATTCTCAAATCCGGCGAACACGACAGAGAGTTCTACCAAGACCTCTGGTCAACGATCCTCGCAGGAGAGGTTTGGCAACGTGAACTCATCAACGAACACAAAGACGGACATACGTACGCCATCAATCAAACAATCGCACCAATTACTGACGAAACAGGCGATATCGTTCGCTTCGTCGCCGTTAATGCAGACATCTCTGAACAGCGCCGGCGCGAGCGACAACTCCAGGAACTCTACGAGGCAACTACGGACTGGCTCGATGCGAAATCCCGACAGGATGTCTGTGAAATTGTCAGCGATCACCTGACTAATCTCCTTGAATTTGATCTCCATGGTCTCTATCTCTACGACGAAACCACGCACCGTCTCGAGCCAGCGACGGTCTCTACGGAAGCGACCACCAAGTTTGATGTCTTACCCACGTTCGAAGCGGGTGAGGCCATTGCTTGGGAGGTTTACGAATCGGGAGCACCCAAGATGTACGACGATGTCAGCAACGATCCGGACGCGTACAACCCGTCGACCAACATCAGAAGCGAGTTACTCCACCCACTTGGTGAACACGGCGTCTTAATGATTGGCTCGGAACGCATCGAGGCGTTTACGGCTACCGACAAAACGTTCGCCAAAATTCTGGCATCGATGTTGACCGAGGTCCTCACCCGGATCGAACGTGAGTGTGATTTACAAGAGCAAAACAGTCGACTCGAGGAGTTCGCGACCGTCGTCTCGCATGACCTGCGAAACCCGCTTTCGATTGCGAGTGGACATCTCGAACTTGCCCGGGAAACCGGTGAGGATGCCCACCTCGACGAGATTGAATACGCACATGATCGAATAACGCGGATTATTGAGGATCTCCTCTGGTTAGCTCATGAGGGACGAGGTATCGGCGAGACCAGACCCATTGATCTCGAACACATCGCTTCAGCCGCGTGGGCACATGTCGACACAGCGGAAGCGACACTAAAGATTGACTGGGATGGACGATTCGAGGCCGATTCCGATCGGTTACAACAGTTGTTTGAGAATCTGTTCCGAAATGCCGTTGAACATGGCGGTCACGACGTCACTGTTTCCGTCGGACGACTCGAAGACGGGTTCTTTCTCGAGGATGACGGTCCTGGAATTCCAGCACCAAAGCGCGACGAGATTCTCAAAACCGGTTATACCACATCATCAGACGGGACAGGATACGGTCTTTCAATTGTCCAGACAATCATTGAGGCCCACGGCTGGAGCCTCGAGGTCTGTAACAGTCAGGATGGCGGAGCCCGGTTTGAGGTCCACGGTGTGCTGTCCTGAGAAGTATATCGAGCGAAACCAACCACAGACCTCGTGAAGTTTATCAACACGGTCAAGGGCGCGACCGCCCGCCGTATCCGCAACGAGTACTCGGACGAACTGAAGACCGAACTGTGGGGCGACTCGTTCTGGAACGACTCGTACTGCCTCATCTCGACGGGGCAGGTGTCGCTGGATGTGCTGAAACAGTACGTAGAGGACCAACGCGAGAACTGATGTACTACGCTTACAAATACCGCCTCAAGCCGTCCGACGCCCACCGCGAGGAGTTGGACCGCCACCGAGAATTTGTAGGCAACTGTACAACCACACGCACACCGCCTCAACGAATACCAAGACGAACACGACGAACTGCCGTCCATGACCACGCTTCGGTCGGAACTCCCCGACCTCAAGAAGTGGTGGGACGGCCTTTCGGACGTGTATTCGAAAGTTCTCCAAACCGTCGTGGAACGCCTGTTCGACAATCTCAAAAGACTCTCCAAACTCAAGGAGAACGGCTACGGCGTCGGTCAACTCAAGTGGAAGCCGCCACGGGAGTTCCGTAGTTTCACGTACAGTCAGTCTGGCTTCAAGCTCGACAAAAAGGGCGGTCAGACTGTCCTGTCCCTCTCGAAACTCGCGGATATACCGATTCGGCTCCACCGCGCGATCCCCCGACGTTCACAAGAGCGACAGCTCTTGTGCAGCCCATCAGAAATCCCCGATTTCTGAGGACGACGCCACGCTCAAGCAGGTCACGGTCAAGAAGGAACCGACGGGCGAGTGGTTCGCCACGTTCGGCGTCGAAATGGACCGTGAACCACCTGAACTGCCCGAAAATCCCGAGAATTGCGTCGGCATCGACGTAGGGATTCTCAAGTACGCCCACAATACCGACGGCATGGCAGTCGGGTCTCTCGACCTCTCGGACGAACGTAAACACTTGGAACGAGAGCAACGGAAACTCTCGTGCAAGCAACACGGGTCGAACAACTACGAGAAGCAACGGCGTCGAGTCGCGGAGTGTCACGCCGACCTCCGTCGGAAGCGCCGCGACTTCTTAAACAAGCTCTCGGCGTACTATGCTCGGGAGTACGGCCTTGTGCGGTCGAAGACCTGAACGTGAAGGGGATGATGGAGTCGCCGTCGAACAGCCGCAACACCGCATCAGCGGCATGGCGAACGTTCCTCTCGTTGCTCAAATACAAGTGTGAGCGCGAGGGGACACACTTCGTGACGGTCAACCCGAGAGGGACAACCAAGGAGTGTGCGTCCTGTGGCGTTTCGACGGACAAGCCGTTGTGGGTCCATGAACACTCCTTTCTCGCCTGTGGGTTTGAGGCGGACAGGGATGCAAATGCAGCGTGGAATATTCTTTCTCGCGGCCTCGAAGACGTAGGAGTGGGATACTCCGAATCAACGCCTGTGGAGACTGCGTTCCCTGTGGATACGCCCGTATCTGCAAAGCGCGTCGTGGAAGCAGAAAGCCCTACCCTCAAGGAGCGAACGGCGTCAACCGTGAGCGAGTAGGGTAGTTCACCGGAGCGTACGGCCTTCACCCTCGGGGTCAAGCCCCGACGCTCAGCCTGCTCCGCCTGTAGAACGGGAGTTTCAGTGTGGCGCTATAGACAATGTCACTCTTGACTGGGTCAGGATTTCTGTTGTTCACGCCACGCCAACACTAGGACTGCAATACAGAAAGGCACAACAAGACCCACAAAACGTGCCCAATGTGTACTGGCGTCCCCAGGAAAAACGTCAGATAGGGAGATTAGCCAGAAGAATCCGAACCACAATACTCCGGAGACAGCGAACACGTACCACCAGAAGACACGACGCAGTAGCTGAAAATAGGCACCCTTCTGGTTGTCCCCGGTGAACCACCGCATGAGTGTTACTCTACCCATATGTATTTTGAAAGTTGTTTATATATGAAGATTTCTGTATGGCTTACTTTCGTCGACGAGAGGATTTAAAGAGTGTCGTGATTATCCGCCGATCAACCAGTAAAGTACCACGGGTCGGGTGACCCGTGGAACTCTCGCTGTACTCTTTAGAGTCCGCTACTCGAGAGTTGCCTCTCTGTTGGATTCCGCCCCCTACCTGCGCCGGGACCGCCACTGCGGTCGTCAGCCTTGGTTCTGGCCAGCAACGGATAGCGTCGTTTAGGACTGAGAGAGTCTCGGTTCTGCGGACTCGAACTGCAAGCGGCGGAACCGCCGTCCCACAACGTTCTCAAGTCAGAATATAAATTCAAGTTTGTGGATATATTCGAGAGGAACCGGCACATCTATCCACTTGTTATCCAATAGTGTTTACGGGAGTAGAAGAAAATAATCGCTTCTGAGATCCGAACACGACTCTGAGAAAACTGACACTATTGCCGATGATGATCTTTGATAGTCCGTCGACGCTGGTGGTTATGAAACTCATCCTCGTAGTAACGATTGCTGTTGGCGTTTCGGGCGGACTACTCGCATGGCGGGAGCGGCCACAACCCGGTGCTGTGCCGCTGGCGTTTCTCCTGGCCGGTCAGGCATGGTGGTCTGCAACCCTCTTTTTTCGAATCACCGCAACAGAGATGTCAGAGAAAATCTTCTGGGTCGACGTTTCCTGGATTGGGATCGGTATCATCCCCGTTGCCTGGCTGTTGTTCTCACTGGAGTACACGGGGTACAGCCAGTACGTCAAACCACGGTTTATCGCGCTCTTGTTAATCGTGCCCCTGATTACGGCGGTGCTCGGTTTGACAGACGGGTATCATGGCCTGTTGTATACTGATTCGATGCTGGTTGACCAGAACGGGGTTTCCATCCTCGATCGCAGCCCTGGTATCTGGTTTTGGGTGATTGCTGGCTATACCTATCTTCTCGGATTGATCGGTGCATTCCCATTGCTGCTGTTCATCACAAGCCAGGTCAACACCTTCCGAGGGCAGAGTCTCCTGCTTCTCGGCGGTCTGATCGTGCCCTGGGCTACGAATGTGTTGTTCGTTTTGGATGGACTCCCAACGGCCGGAATCGACCCCACTCCGATTGCATTTTCGATTACCGGTGTCGCATACCTCAGTGCGCTGACCCAGTACCAACTGTTTGGAACGAATCCGACGCCGATCCGACAGGCACGCCGAACGGTGTTCAACCAAATGCAAGAAGGGGCGATGGTATTGGATCAACACGATAATGTAGTCGAAGTGAATAAGAGGGCAGCGGCGATTCTCGAGGTGGATCCGTCTACTGTACTGGGACGTCCGATAACAACTGTCCTCCCAAACCTCGCTGTCGCACTCGACGATCAGTCACAAGGGGGGCAAACAGTCTTGCGTCCCAACGACGGGGTTGGCGGATACGATATATCCGTGAATCAACTAGTCGACGATCGAGATCGTGGTATCGGACGGATCGTTACGTTACACGACATCAGCGATCACCTGCGCCAGCAACAGCGACTCGAAGTGCTTCATCGCGTGTTCCGGCACAATCTCCGGACGAATATGCAGGTTATTCTCGGAACCGTCGATACGTTGGACGAGTATGACGAGACGCAAGCAGCGCATGTGCGCCAGAGCGCCTCTGAGATCAATCAACTCAGTGAGAACATACTGACCGTGCTCGATATATTTAAGCAGCAACGGACACCCACACAAACGGTATCGCTTAGGTCGTTACTGGACGATTCCATTGCGACAGTTCGAACCAACTATCCTGAGACGACCGTTCACAGCGATATCGATTCCGCCGAGCAGTGTGTCGACAGCGTGTTCAGCGAGGTGATTTTTAACGTCCTCGAGAATGCGGCAGAACACAATACGAGCCCAGATCCATGGATTCAGGTCTCTGTTGATGCCGACGATGAGTCCGCACGGATCGTAGTCACTGACAACGGACCTGGTATTGATGACCAGGAACTTGCTCTCATACAAGACGGTGTGGAAACACCGCTAAAACACGGCAGTGGCTTCGGGCTCGCGTTGATCGTCTGGGGAACAGAGATTGCTGGCGGAGCAGTGTCTTTCGAAGAAAATGATCCGACAGGTACGACCGTTATCATCGAGGTACCGGTTCTTGCCGACACAGAGGCAAGTTCCGAGGTATCGCCGTCTGACGAGCGGAACCTGTTCGGTGCTTCTGGCTAAGTCGCCAACGGATGACCGATCAACAGATCACAAGAGTGTGAACAGTACGAGCAGCGCGAACACGGGCAATCGTGTACATTCTGCGCTGATCGACAACCATCGCTCGTCGATCCGACCGATAGCCCCAGTCACCCCGAGCAAGCAGACGAGTCCAACCGAAAGTACGCCGGCTGCCATCGCTGTCACGTATCCTTCGATCACGCCGTAGCCGAGAATGGAACCTGTGAGAAGTGTGATTCCGTATAACGCGTGTCGCGTGCGGGTAACACTGAGTACGGTCGGCAGTGTCGATACGCCGCGTGCCCGATCGCTTTTGATATCACGCACGTTCGCAATTTCCGTATTGACGAAAGTCGCCAGGACAAAGTAACCGAAGATGACGCCGGCGGCCGGAGTTACCGTCGCGTTCGCGTATGCAACCGGAAGCAATACAATCGTCAGAGACCACGCCGTTGCGACAAGAGTTGAATTGACGAAGAGGACGTCCTTCAACCGCTGAATTGGCAGAGACGATGTCGAAATCCAATCCATGGCGTACAGTACCCAAACGACACCAGGAAACAGCGTCAGTCCAAACGCGAGCGGGCCGCCGAGCGCTGCGAGTGCGACAGCGAGGCCGTACGCCAGTGCGGACAGCACATATAACGGATGTCGATACCGGCGAACGAACGCAGTTCGCTGTGGGTTCGATGCTGCATCGCTTTCGAGATCGAGGAGTCGATCGTTCGTGTAGATGGTGAACGTAATGAGCCCAACCACGATCGGGGCTGGAGACAACGGCAGTGACAACAGCGACATTACGATGATCACTTCGGCGACTGCGATGAACGCCAAGTACGCCGAACTGTATACGAACGGTTTCCAGACTCGTTCACTGTAGTCACGCAATCGTTTGAAATGACTATTGTTTGTAGTTTGATGATGCGTTACTTCTCTCCAAGTTGGTGGTTCGGATGCCATTGTTTTCGCTCGAGTTCATTTATTCTCAAAATATTTAAAACTTCTTACATTTTAGATGTTTTTATTGCCACTGGGGGAAAAGTGTCAAAGGGTATTAAACTGATGGCGATTCGAGAAGCCAGTTGGCTGCGTGGGCTTTGACCATGGGAATGACTGCGTCGGAGTCGATTCATTAAAAGGACATGTTGAGGAGGAGAATGCAGATGACCTTGAACGAATTCGGGAAGCAACAGAAGATGCGGTATCGTTGACTATGTATACTAGAAATATGTGCTATCGAAGAGGCCGTGCAATATTATTCAAAATCTTAGATTCTGCTTTTCGAAGATGCTCTAAAAAGGTTGTTTTCGTAATTTCCATGTGTGTTGCAAGTTCACGTGCGGTAACCTCCCGAGGCCATTCATAGTATCCATTTTGCCGTGCAAATTCAAACATTTTCCACTGTCGTTCTGTTAGTTGATTTGCAAGCGGTTCTGTCGTGGGATTACTCCGACTAACCGAAATGATTCGATTCATTTCAATCATTGCGTCTTTTTCTTGGCGAATTTCTGTGAGTGATTCCCTAATAGCCTCTCTATTATGATGACCGACGAGTGACCATTCTTCTTGTCCATTTCTAATGTTTGTCGGACCATCATAAATGAAACCACGCGAGATAAATGCATCATCAATACTATTGTTACTTTGGTATTCAACGAAGATATCACGAGACATATTTCCAGGGAATTTAACCGAACTAGATTGGATTCCAAACACCTTCTGAATCTCTTGGACAGACCGCGTTAATTTTGATTCTTTGGTTTTAGTAATGAGAGAGTCGACTTCATCTGCACTGTCTCCGTAGACAGTGAATAGACCCTTTGCAACTCCTCCAGTTGTTTCATATGCACCATGTCCTAGTAATCCAGCCTCCACGTCTTCTGTTACTTGAAGTGTCCAGCAGTTTGGATGCCAAACATTAAGTGAGAGGTGAACCAGTTCCCCGGTGTTATCAGTATCCATAAGTTATACTAACACACTAATCCCCGAGCGATATAAAATTGATTATCGAAATATATTTTTCCAATATATTGTATATTCATTGTATCTTCAACCCATTATATGGGTTACTTTGAAGAGAAGGTGGTATAAAACTTTATCATAAATTTTGTTGGAGAGGAGTAGAGGAAACACAGGGTTTAGTAAGGTACCTCGAGTGTTACCGTCTCGGTATCGTCGGGCGCGACCGTTACGTCAGTCGTCGTCTGTGTGTCGGCGACTGCGTAGGCCAGCGACGCGGTGTGGGACTCAGAATCATCGTTCGTGACCGTCGCTTCGGCCGTGATCTGATCGCCAGGTTCGGCCTCGGACGGGAACTGACTCTCAGCAAGGTCGAGCGTTCCGTTAGTCGGCGTAGAGTCGTCACCCTCGACTTCGACCTCGGTTTCGGCGGTCGCGTTCCCGGCCATCGCAGTCACGTCAACCGCGCTGGCGTCTGCTGGGATGGAGACCGCTGACTCGAGCGTCGTCGTTTCACCGGGCTCAAGGGCGAACTCAGACGTGTCGACCGACTGGCCATCGCTCTCGAGGTCGAGCGTTCGCTCGAGCGGTTCGTCCCCGGGGTTCGTCGCGGTAACCTCGAGGTGAGCCTCGTCGTCAGTTACGTTTTGCACCTCGAGGTCGAGTTCAGGATCAGTGCCGGAATCGAAACCGTCGTCATCGTCCGGCGACGACGCGGAGAGTCCGGTTTCACCCCCATCGTCGTTTCCGTCTCCAACCTGCACCGTCGCCGTATCCGTCGCGCTGATTTCGTAGCGGTCGACGTCGGCATCCGTCAACTCCGTAACGTCATCAACCGCGAGAGTCGCTGTTCCGTCGGTCTCCCCTTCAAGTTCAACCTCGAAGATGTCGATCTCCTCAGCTGGGTCGTGAGTCGCCTCAAGCAAGGCAGCACCGACCGAGACCTCATCGTCGTCGTGGTCAATAGTTGTCATCGGCCCGGAATCACCCTCGGCCAGGATCTCGATATCTCCGACCGTCGCAGCGTCACCTTCGAGTGAGAGCGTCAGTTCATACGCGCTGATTCCCTCTGTCGCGCCTTCAACGACGACAGTCGCCGGGGCGGACTCGTTCGGTTCGAGGTCATCAGGTGGGACGACAGCGATCTCAACGGAATTACCATCCGTTTCCTCGAGTTCGTCGACAGCCTGTACGAGGCCAATTGAAGCCGTGAGCGAAAGGACGAGTACGCCGGCGACGAGGACGGCTACCAGCTGCGTTCGTGGCCGACGCATCAGTCGTTCCCTCGTCGAAGGCGGTTGGTTCGACCAATCGATCGTAAACTGCGGTTCGGTGTCGCTCCGTCGCGTTCGACTCGAATTTCCCCCGTCACAGTATGCGATGGCATTTCGAGCCAGCTGTCATAATTCTATCCGATCGCGGTTTCGGTTGTAAGTCCAGCGGCTCGGCGAACGCTACGTCGCGGCAGTTGTTCGATTGATCGGCGCTTTCAGCATTACACAAGGTGGAGCCTCCGGCCTCAAGGAGCGACCGAAGCGTAGCGAAGGGGGCGAGTAGGCCGGAGAGGAAATCGACATGGTACGACACAACCGGCATACTGCACCCGACTGACTCCCGGATATATAAGTACCGTCGGTACTTCTCTGACGTATGGACGTGCGTCGAACCGCCGTCGTGAAACTCGCCGTTTCCGACGAGCAACGCGACGCACTCCACCGAACCGCCGAGCAATACCTGTACTGCGCGAACCGAACCGCTGACTACTGTTGGTCCGAAATCTCTCCCACCGAGTGCAAGACCAACAAACGGCGGGTTCGTGACGCGCTCTACACCAAACTTCGAGAGGAGACAGACCTACAGGCACAACTCGTCCAAGCCGCCATCAAACGCGCCGTCGAAGCCGTCAAAGGCGTTATCGAACGGTGGAAGAAAGGACAGCGCGTCTCTTGCCCCTCGTTCACCGCCGAAACGATGGACTACGACACGCGAAGCGCGACGTTCTACCGTAACAAGGTGTCGCTGGCAACTGTTGAGGGCCGCGTCGAACCCACGTTCATTCTCCCGGCGGACAGCCCGACGCCATACGAGCGGTACGTTCTCTCCGAGGATTACGAGTTCCGCGAGAGTACGCTTCGGTACGACGCGGCCACCGACGAGTTTTACCTCAACATCTCGACTCGGCGGACAAACGGCAACGACGCAGGGGTTTCGGAAGATACCGGGCACCCCGACCAAACGGTCCTCGGTATCGACCTCGGCGTCAACTCGTTGGCTGTCTCCTCAACCGGCACGTTTTGGCAGGGAGATGACTACGACCATTGGTGTCGTGAGTTCGAGAAGCGGCGGGGTGAGTTGCAACAACGCGGCACGCAAGCCGCGCACAACGCTGTGCTTCGACTCGGAAAACGCGAAGAAGCATGGCGAAAACAGTACATCCACACCGTCGCTAACGAACTTGTGGGGGAAGCCGTCGAACACGACTGTGATGTTATCGCGTTCGAGGACTTGACCGATATTCGAGAGCGACTTCCGCAGGCGAAGTGGCATCACGTCTGGGCGTTTCGACGCCTGTTCGAGTTCGTCTCGTACAAAGCGCCCGAGCAGGGCGTCTCCGTGGAGCAAGTTGAGCCCAACCACACGTCCCAACGCTGTTCGCGGACAGACTGCGGGTTCACGCACGACAGCAACCGCCACGGAGAACACTTTGAGTGCCAGAAGTGCGGCTACGAGGTGAACGCGGATTACAACGCCGCGAAGAACATCGGGCTACGCTATGCTCGGAAGCGGACACACAGACTCCGTTCCTCGCCCACGTCGAGGAGCGGAGACGCACAAGTAGACGTGCGTATAACTGGTGGGACACTGAACGGCGAGAGTCACCAGCCTATTGCTGGCAACTAATCGCCGGGAGTCCACATCAAAGCCCCATCTGCTCACGGGCGCGAAGCGCCCGTTTGCATGGTCAGCGGGACCTTCGGTCCCGCGCTATCCTCAAGGACCGAGGCGCGTATGCGCCGAGGGAGTAGGGTGGGGTAGTTTACTTCGTTTTGTTGCAGTCGGAAAGCCGTGGTAGTTCGGTTCACTACGCCGGCGACGGCGGATGCTGGACCCGGTCGATCCAGAACGATTCGATCGCCTTCGCCAGCGAGTCAAACTCCGTCGGACTGTCCGGTTTGACGAGGTACGCGTTCGCGTTTCGGTCGTAGCTCTTGTGGATATCATCATCCGCGGTCGAACTCGAGAGGACGAGCACCGGTGGCGTCGGATGCTCCCACTCGTTACCGAGCAGTTCAAGCAGCGCGTGCCCGCTCTTCTTCGGAAGATTGAGATCCAGCAGGATGACGTCAGGATAGCCATCTACCGCACCCGTCCGACAGCGACGGAAGTACTCCGCCGCTTCGGCTCCGTCGGAGACTGTCCGGAAGCGCACGTCGCTGTCGGTCATGCCGAACGCCTCCTGCATGAGTCGAACGTCGCCGGGATTGTCCTCGACAATCAAGATATCCACCGGTTCGTTGGGCGTGTGATCTGACGTGCTCATCACTACTACCAAGGTGGTCGCGCCTTCTACGTGCTCTGCCTACACATATTGTGTGTCTGGTTTGTTGTATTATCCACAACAGCGAGCACGAATCGTGGCCACGGTCGCGACGGATCGAGACTGTAATCAGGCCCACCCGTCGGGAGTCGTTCACTGGCAACACGGGTCGAACTGGCACCGGTACTCCGTCCACAGCGCGGCTGCAACAGTGAAGTGCCCCGCGCTGGCGTAGCCGCGCTTGACGTAGGGTTCGCCCGCCAGCGTATAGCACTCGAGAAAAGTGCCATACCTCCCCAAGACGCGCTCGACGCGCTCGAGTTCTCGTTTCGCCCGATCCTCAAATCCGTACTGCTCGAGGCCGATGGCGTACATGAAGCTGTTCCAGGGCCAGACGTGATAGTGATAGTCTCGATGGAGAAGAAAGAACGGATGCACCGCGCCATGTGAAAACGGCTGTGCGCGCAGACAGAGTCCGTTCGAGCGCTCGAGACCGCCGAGTGCGTCGACAATCGACGCCGCACGGTCATCGTCGACGAGTCTGAAGTAAAGCGGGACGACGTTCGCATCGCAGGCGAGCGTCTCCGAATCGCGATGCTCGTCGAAATAGTCGCCGTTCCACAACTGCGAGTCCAGAGCGTCGCGAATCCACGACGAGTCGCCCGTGAACGTCGTCTCGAGACCGGCTTCCTCGAGTCGTACGACTGCCGCGAGAAGCATCGCGGTGTTGTACGCTTCACGCGCTCGAGCGGCCGAATCCCACCAGCCGCTGCCGGTGCCGGTGACTAGACCTGTCCGCTCGTCGACGAACCGCTCGCGGTGGCGTTCGGCAAGCGACACAATCGCGTCGGCATGGGCCTGAAGCCCCCCGGTTGCTGCCAACAGGCACACGAGCGCGGGAAACGTGTCAGCTCCTTCCGCGGGCGTGGCAGCGTTGCGACTCGGATGGAAGTCGGTGTAAAACGTCTCCGCATCGGCGAGTTCCGCGACGAGTTGGTCGGCCGTGTCGGCCAGCACGTCTCCGTACCCCGCCGCGACGATTCCTCGAGCGCCAAAACAGAGGTCTCGAGGCCAGACCCCGTCGAAGTGGCCACCGGCTTCAAACCCGCCTGCTGCCCGCTCGGCGAGAATCGTCGTCGCTGCCTGCTCGAGCGAGCCGTGATCGTGATAACCGTTCCGGCGAATGGTGGCGTAGTGAGCAAGTCGCCGGACCAACTCCCGCGTGTAGTATCGGCCGGTACGAACCGGTTCAATCGTCGTGAAAGGGATTTGGGTGCGCATCCAAAAAGAGCATGAGTTAGCGGCGCTCTCGACGAGCGTTAGCTCTCGTCGTCCGCTTCGTCTTGGGTGTCGGCGTCGGCCTCCTCGTCTTCCGCATTGGTAGAGTCGTTCTCATCGTCCGCTTCTGCCTCCGAGTCGGACGCGCTACTCGAGTCACCATCGCCATCATCGGGGTCTACCTTTTTGTGCGAGGCGTCCTCCTCGGGCGTTTCCTCTGGTTCAACGGCGTCGGTCTGGGACGGCTGGGCCTGTTCTGGATCCGGTCCCGCTGCCTCGGCGTTTTCCTCCGCAATCGCTGCATCGGAGACATCAATTTTGACGGCTTCGTCATCGCCGTCCGTGTTCCGACGAGGATCATCCGCTGTAGTGCCGATGTCCGGTTTCGACCGTGGCTCGTCACGGTCGTCGGTGAACTCGACGCCCGAACCCGTCGCCTCGTCGTCCGAATCGATGGGGTCGTCCTCGAGGGACTTCCGACTGGCATCGGGTCGATTCGACGCATGGGCTGCATCGCTCGTCTCTTTGCCAGCCGTTTCGCCCTCGATATCTTCGATGGAAGTCGGTTCGAACGTCTCTGCCGCGTCATCGCTCGAGTCAGAGCGACGATTCAGTCCGTATTTCAGCAGGGCTGCGCCAGCGATTGCTTTCGGAATCGCTCGTCGCTGCCCCTTGAGTCCCGACCGAAGGGCAGCGACGAGCAAGAGTCCACCACCTGCAAGCGAGAGTGTTCCACTCGGTAACTCACTCGGATCGACCGATTTCGCCGCTTCGATCGGGGTTTGCGCGCTCAATTCGTCGGTGGCGATATCGTCGCCCGGCAGTTCCGTCGGCAGCTTGTGATCGTGTTCCTCAGTCATTGAACGGACCTCCGCGCACGTGCGCTGCGTACTGCTATGCGGCCCGGACGGTTGAAAGTTAGACCGGCAATCGAAACGACCGTTGCTCAACCGGTTGCCGCAGACGGACTGTGACAGGAATCAGATGCGCGAGAACAGTCAGACTCGAGCCGTCACTCGCCCGTGTCAAACGCAAAAAACGGTCCAGGGACTGGTTACTCGAGTTCGCCGCCGCCCCACTGGGCCTCGCGGCGTGGGCGTGAACTCACGGAGGCAACCTCGAGGTCGCCATCGAACTCGTCGAGTGCTTCGACGTAGGCCTCGGCGCTGGCTTCCGTCGAGAGGTACGGAATCTCCTCTTCGACAGCCATCTCGAGGGAGTCACGGTCGCGGCTGACGACGAAGTCGACCTTCCCTTCGCGGATAGCCTGTGGCACGTCGTCGAACTCGGCGACGTCGAAGTGGGCATCGAAGCCGTCAATGTCGAAGTCGACGACGGCGGTTCCCTCGCTGGCGTCGTTGTACGCGGCTTGCTGGGCTTTCCAGTAGGCCGTGCCGAACTCGCTTGCGGTGCCCATGACCTCACCCGTCGATTTCATCTCTGGGCCGAGACGTGGGTCCGATCCTGGCAGACGGTCAAAGGGCAGGACGACCTCCTTGATAGACGTATGATCCGGAATCTGCTCGGTGGCCTCGAGACTCTGCAGGGTCTCGCCGGCCATGACCTTCGCGGCGAGTTTCGCGATTGGGACGCCCGTTGCCTTCGAGACGAACGGGACGGTACGCGAGGAGCGCGGGTTCGCTTCGAGGACGTAGACCTCGCCATCGCGGACGGCGAGTTGGACGTTCAGCAGGCCTTTCGTCTTCAGCGCCTCGGCGATGTCTTCGGTGACTTCGCGGACGCGTGCGAGCGTGTCCGCATCGAGCGAGCGCGGCGGGATCATACACGCCGAGTCGCCGGAGTGGACGCCAGCCGTTTCGACGTGTTCCATGATGCCGCCGATGAGGATGGTGCGGCCGTCCGAGACCGCGTCCACGTCGAGTTCGACCGCATCCTCGAGGAAGTCATCGACGAGGATCGGTTTCTCGGGGCTGACGCGGACTGCTTCCTCGATGTAGGTCTCGAGTTCCTCGTCGTTGTAGACGACGTCCATCGCACGGCCACCAAGCACGTAGGACGGACGCACGAGGACGGGGTAGCCGATATCGTGGGCGAGTTCGAGCGCCTCTTCTTTGGAGAAGGCGGTGCCACCCTCTGGCTGGGCGATGCCCATCTCGTCCATCAGGGCGTTAAAGCGGTCGCGGTCCTCTGCGAGGTCCATCGCTTCGACGCTCGTGCCCATGACCTCACACTCGAGGCCGCGGCGCTCGATCTCTTCGGCGAGCGGTTCGCCGATGTTGACCGAGGTCTGACCACCGAACTGGACCATGACGCCGTCTGCGCCGGTTGCTTCGGCGACGTCTGCGACTTCCTCAGCCGTAATGGGCTCGAAGAAGAGGCCATCGGAGGTGTCGTAGTCAGTCGAGACCGTTTCGGGGTTGTTGTTGACAACGTGGGCGTCAATTCCCAGTTCTCTGAGTGCGCGGACTGCATGCACCGAACAGTAGTCGAACTCGACACCCTGTCCGATACGGATCGGGCCACCGCCGACGACGATGACGCTCTCGATATCGCGTTCGACCTCGAGTTCGCCGGCTGCGGCGTCACCGAGCAGCGGACCGGACTCGAACTCGTTCTTGCGCGAGGAGTAGTAATAGGGCGTCTCAGCTTCGAACTCGCCGGCACAGGTGTCGACCTGTTTGTACGTGCGACCGGGGACTTCGCTCTCGACGGTGTCGACCTCTGCGCCCGCCGCGGAGGCGATGGTTGCGTTCGTGTGGCCGGCGATGGCGGCTTCGGTGAAGTCACCCTCCTGAGCCGCGAGCGTCGAGTCGGCAATGCGCTTGTAGCGCTCGGTGTACCACTCGAAGATGCCCGTCAGGGAAACGACCTCATCAACGCTGTAGCCGCGCTCGAACGCCTCGAACATCGCGTACGGACGATCCGGCGATGGGCGCTCGAGGTAGTGCTCCTCGAGTTCGTCGTCGGAGACCTCGTCCCAGACGACGTCGGGTTCGTACTCACTCGAGCGGAGGGCTTTGAGCAGGGACTCCTCGAAGGAGCGGCCGATAGCCATTGCCTCGCCGGTCGATTTCATCGCGGTCGTCAGCTCGAAGTCGACATCGTCGAACTTGTCTTTGGGCCAGCGTGGCACCTTGGTGACGACGTAGTCGATTGCAGGCTCGAAGGCGGCGGTCGTCTCGCCGGTAATTTCGTTCTCAATCTCGTGGAGGCGTTTGCCGAGTGCGACCTTCGCGGTCACGCGGGCGATTGGATATCCCGTTGCCTTCGAGGCGAGCGCCGAGGAGCGCGAGACACGCGGGTTGACCTCGACGACGCGGTATTCGCCGCCGGGCGTGCCGTCGTCGTGCCAGGCGAACTGGATGTTACAGCCACCCTGAATGCCGAGTTCACGGATCACATCAAGCGCTGCGGTGCGCATCTCCTGGTGACCCTCGTCGGGAACGATCTGGGAGGGCGTGACGACCGTCGATTCGCCCGTGTGGATGCCCATCGGGTCGATGTTCTCCATGTTACAGATGATGATACAGGAGTCATCGGCGTCGCGCATGACCTCGTACTCGTACTCCACCCAGCCCGCGATGGATTCCGTGATGAGCACCTCGCTGTTGCGCGAGAGACGCAGCCCCTTGCGGACGCGCTCGAGCAGTTCGTCCATCTCGTGGACGACGCCCGATCCGGAGCCACCGAGCGTATAGGTTGTGCGGGCGATAACTGGGAGTCCGCCGACCTCCTCGACGGCGGCTTCGACGCGCTCACGAACGTCCTCGTCGCTCAGTTCGGTGACTGACTCGCCCTCCTCGAGCGAGATAGTCGTCGATCCCGGCACGGGCTGGCCGATCTTTTCCATGCGCTGGCGGAACAGATCTCGGTCTTCCGTCGCGTAGATGGTGTCGAGTGGCGTGCCCATAATCTCGACATCGTACTTCTCGAGAACGCCTTCTTCGGCGAGTTCGGCGGTGACGTTGAGGCCGGTCTGGCCGCCGAGACCCGCGATAACGCCATCTGGGTTCTCTTTGGCGATAATCTCCGAGATGGCGTCGGTCGTGATTGGCTCGATGTAGACCTCGTCTGCCATCTCCGGGTCGGTCATGATGGTCGCCGGATTTGAGTTGACGAGGACGACTTCTGCCCCTTCCTCCTGCAGTGCGCGGCAGGCCTGTGCGCCGGAGTAGTCGAACTCGGCTGCCTGTCCGATCTGAATCGGGCCGCTCCCGATCAGGAGGATTTTGCGTCCGTCCCCTGTGTCGCCGTCGTTGTCCGTACTCATTGGTCTTGTACGTCCGAAGTTCGCACATCGTAATAAGCCCCACGATACAGTACGAATCTCGAAATGGCTTTTCGAAATTCGAACTGGCGACGAGTGAGAGGCCACACTGTCACCGATTTCTGCCCATTAGGATAGTTGCACCACGAACCGTTCGACATTTGCGAGTAAATCGGTGTGACTCTCTGTGATTCGCTCGAACTACGGCGTGTGCTATGGGGACAGACAGCACTCGAGATGTGCAGTGAGATCGGTCCCAAAGAGCCGACTAAAGCAGACATCTACCTCATCACACCAGCGGCGCTTCGAAAATCGAAATCAGGATCGATCCCCGATGTAGCAGCAGGCAGGCGCAGTCACGCTCGAGGAGATTGCGTACCGGAGAGTTGGGGATGCTACCGCATTGATTCGGGCGCGTAGACGGTATCGGACATGATCCATGCCGTCTCGCTGCCCGGTTCGCCGAGGTAGATCGCAAAGAACGATTCGCGGCCATCGTCGACTGAAATTCGGTAGCCGCGACTCGTTAATTCGGTTGATGTATCAGAATCGGATAGTTGTGTATCGGTCTCAGGTGGGCGATCGGGGGCGGTCACAGTCGCTCTCAGGGCCAGCGACAGATAACGGACACGGTTCGTGCGTTCCTCGAGTGATCGGCCCCGAGACGTGGTATTTCTAAACTCCAGAAAGTAGTGGATCAATTCATCCGTCTGTATTGTCTGCGTTTCGACCGCGCAATTGTGCTAGCCTGCAGGACGAAACGCCGTCATATGTCGAGATGGAATGTACTATTCATTTTCGAGAGGTTCTGCCCCATCGTTACATCGGTTGGTCGTGTTCGCTCTCGAAGTTTCGCTGGGCGCGGTACTGCTCGACGAACTCGCCGATGTCGAACTCGAGCATCTGGGTTTCGAACTCCGAGATGGCGCCGTCGTCCTCGGCGTGGCTGATCGCGTGTTCCATGAGTTCGACGACGAGTTCGACGATGATCTCGTGGAGTCGCCGGGAGTCGAAGTCGGTGACCCAGAGCATCGCGTAGCCGACTGTGCCGTCGTCGCTCGCGTCATAGGTGACGACTTTCTCGGGGAACTCCTCTAAGACGACGCCCATGAGGTGGGGCGTCCCGAAGCGGTCGAAATCGTCGTCGGTGTCGATTGTCTCCTCGAGAATCGCAACGAGTGACTCGGGGAAGAATCGCGACGCAGGGTGTGCGTCGGTGACGACGGCGTGGGGTTCGCCACAGGGACAGCTGGTGTACTCGTACATCCCGAGGTCGACGCTGTGGGGGTCGAGGTGCTCCCCGCAGGGTAACTCGAGGTGCCGTTCGGTGCCGGAACCCGGAACACGGGGCTCTGCCATTGGCCGCTCTTGGGCCGGACCGGGCATAAGGGCGACGACTCGGTGAGCACGGTTGGGTCTACGCGGGCCACCGAAACGCGAGGCTGTACATCTCGCCGACGGATTCGAACCCGATTGTCTCGACGAGGGCGTCAGCTCGGTCGCACAACTGTTCTCCGACCGCATCCTCCAGTTGGTCCGCCCGCGAGTGGACCACCGCAGCATGAGCCTCGAGGTGGCTCTTTGTCCACGGCACCGGCTCGAGTAGCGTCTGCGTGCGGTCGTATTCCCAGCCAGCGCCGACGAACAGCCGCCGCAGCGTCGCGGCCGCGTAAAACGAGAGCATCGGCTGTCCGTCGGCCAGTTCGGCGGCCGCGTTCTCGAGTGCGAACAACTCGCGGACCGCGGCGTCGTCGGGCAGCGGCTCGTAGTCGTTGGCGACGAGGTGACAGCCCGGCGCGGCGACGCGGGTTAGTTCCGTGAGAACGGGCTCGAGATCGGCCGGTGGGACAACGTTGAACAGCCCGTGGGCGGTGATGATCTCGATGGAGTTGTCGGGAAGCGGAATCGTGCGAAGATCGGCCTCGAGGACTGCGACTTTTTCCGGTGAACTGGTCGCCGAGTCGGTGTTCACTCGCACGCGCTCGAGAGTGGATTTCGCGTGCTTTCGCTCGTTGGTCACGGCGTAGACGCGGCTTGCGCCGCCTGCGAGCAAGCCGGCGGTTGTGTTGCCGACGCCCGCGCCTGCCTCGAGACAGACGGCATCCGCAACTGGACGATCCGCAAGTGCGGTCGTAACAGTACGTGGAATTGACATCGAAGCCGCGAGTTCGTTAGTGGTGTAACTGCTCTGGCACCGGACTCTCGTCGTGGCGTGCCGCCTCGAGCAGCGAGCGCTGTGTCTCCTCGGCCATGCCGTCGTACCGGCTAGCGGCATCGAGTACCATCGCGACGAGTTTCGGGTCACCCGGCGAGACGACGCTCGTTAGGCCCTGTGAGGCTGCAAAGTCGAAACGCTCCCGAATCTCGTCGGGCCGGTCGACGGGGCGATACCAGTTGCAGTAGGGCCGGTCGGCTTCGGGCAGTTCGTCGGTCGAGGGCCACGACCCCTTCGCGAAGGCTTTGATCCCGAGCGTTCCGATTCCCTCCTCGTCCGCTCGCTCGAGGACGGCCTCGTAGTCGTATTCTCTGTCACCATCGCCATCACCACCTGCGTCGGCGTCAGCATTGGCATCAGTTTTCGCCATCACGACGGGATTCAGCGGAAACATCACCGTCGCCAGATCGTCGATTTGATCCATCGCCTCGAGAATAAGCTCCGGGTTCCCGTGACTCGTCAGGCCAATATCGCCGATGAGTCCCTCATCCTGGGCGTCTCGGATCGCCGCGAGTGCGCCGTCGTCGCCCGTGATCTCCGCGAGTTCGGATTCGTACTCGAGGCCGTGGATCTGATAGAGGTCGATGTGGTCGACGCCGAGGCGATCCAGCGAGCGCTCGAGTTTGTCTCGTGCGCCCTCGTAGCCCCGTTCCTGGGTCTTACAGCCGAGATAGATCTCCTCGCGGTGCTGGCGGAGTTTCGGGCCGAGTTTGAGTTCGGCGTCGCCGTAGGTCGGGGCCACGTCGAAGTGATTGACGCCGTGCTCGAGGACGAGTTCGACGAGTTGGTCTGCGCCCTCCTGCTCGAGCCAGTTGAGTGCAATTGCACCGAAGGTCGCGACGGTGCTCTCGTGTCCGGTCTGCCCTAAGTCACGCGTTTCCATACCGATCAATTGACGAGCGACCACATAAGTCTCGGTTACGGCTCAACCGGTAGCGTAAACGAGAACGTCGTTCCGTCGCCAGCGTTGGATTCCGCCCAAATTTCGCCGCCGTGGCGTTCAACGATACGCCGACAGAGTGCGAGACCGATACCGGTGCCGGGGTGTTCTTGATGGGAGTGCAGTCGCTGGAACACTTCGAAGATCCGTTCAGTGTGTGCTGTCTCGATGCCGACTCCCCTGTCGCAAACCGAGATAACGTGGTACTCGCCTTTCCGGTCGGCGGAAATGGCAATCTCAGGCGGCTCCTCTCCGCTGTACTGCAGGGCGTTTTGCAGTAGGTTCTGAAAGACCTGCCGCAGTTGGTTCGAGTCGCCGTGCACGTCGGGTAACGACGAGGCGGTGATCGCTGCGCCGGTTTCGTTGATTTGCATCTGCAGGTCGTCACGAACGTCCGCGAGCACGGCGTCGAGATCGACCGGCTCGAACGGATCGCCGCGCGTATCGACACGAGAGTATTTGAGGAGCGCATCAATCATCGCCCGCATCCGATTCGCGCCGTCGACGGCGAACTCGAGGAACTCCTGGCCGTCTTCGTCGAACTCGTCGCCATAGCGACTCTCGAGCAACTGGAGATAGCTCGTGACCATCCGCAGCGGCTCTTGTAAGTCGTGGCTGGCGGCGTATGCAAACTGCTCTAAGCGCTCGTTCGAGGCCTTGAGATCCGTCTCAAGCTGTTTTCGATCCGTAATATCGGAGATAATTCCCTCGAGTGAGACAATCGTGCCATCGTCGTCGGTGATGGCGCGACCATACGAGCGAACCCACCGAATATCTCCGTCAGCAGTTTCGATCCGATAGGCAACTGAAAAGGTATCCTGCTCGCCACTCAATTGCTGAATCTCCGACCAGACCTCGGCGCGGTCTTCTTCGAGCATGATCTCGTCGCCGTAAGATATCTTGCCAGACTCGAGTGCCTCGGGGTCGTAGCCGGTGAGTTCTCGACAGGCATCGCTAACGAACTCCATCGGCCAGTCGGATTCGTTCTGGCAGCGATAGACCATGCCAGGGACGTTCTCCATCAGCGTCGACAGCTGTCGCCGATTCTCCTCGAGTGCTTGTTCGTACTGGCGACGTTCGGTGATGTCCGTCACCGTGACGACGGCGCGACTGACGCTGCCGTCGTCGGTTCGGACCGGTTGCCCGTGTTCCATAATGATCCGCTGCTCGCCGTCGAACGTGTCTATTTCGTAGATGTTGGGATCGGTCACTGACTCGCCATCGAGCACCTGCGCCATCGTCCACTCGTTTGGCTCGACCGGCTCACCGGAGTCTGCCCAGTTAGCGTCGAATTTCTCGTACTCCTCGACTGAATCCGAATTGAAGACGTCGCCGCCCCAAATCTCTTTGGCCGTCTCGTTTGCTCTGCGCAACGAGCCGTCTGCATTCGCAACGACGACACCGACCGGCAGCACCTGAAACAGCGCCTCAAGTTCGCGTGATTGTTTCTCGACTGCGAGTTCGGCGCGTTTGCGTTCGGTGATATCGGTGAGTGCGCCAGGGAACCGTCTCGGGTTCCCATCCTCGTCACACTCGACGTGGCCGCGGGCGACAACCCACCGCAGTTCGCCGTCGGCGTCCCAGACGCGATACTCTGCTTCGTACTCGCCGCAGGTCTCGAGTGCGTCCTGAATCCGCTGAGTTACCCGTTCACGGTCGGCCTCGTGAATCGACGCCGTAATCCGCTCGAGCGGGACTCCCTCGCGTGCAGCAGCCGGCTCGACCCCGAACGTTCGCGCGAACGACGCGCCGGTTACGAACCGGTTCTCAGGGACTTGCCACTCCCACGTTCCGACAGCGCCGGCTTCCGTTGCCGCCTCGAGTTGGGCTTTCGCCTCCTCGAGATACCGTTCTCGATCGCGCTGGTCGGTGATATCCTGCACGATGCCGACCGCTCGAACCGGTTTGCCGTCAGCATCGAACTGAAACTCGCCGGTTGCCGTAATCGTTCGCTGCTCACCGTCGGCGCGGATGATCCGACAGTCGAACTCCCAGGTTCCAGACTCCATCGCTGCCTCAAAGCGTTGTTCGACCAGTTCGCGGTCGTCCGGATGGACGTGCTCGAGGAACCGATCAATGCCCCAGTCTTCGAGTGGGTCGTCGTATCCGAAGATTCGGTCGTGTTCGGCCGACCGAACCGGCGAGTCTTCGGTCTGTAAATCGAGTTCCCACGTTCCCATCGACCCCGACTCGAGGGCAAGGCGCAGATGCTCTTCGTTCTCACGGATGTCATGAAACCCGTCGGTTCGGTCGTTGGTCCGTTCTTTGCGCTCAGTGATGTCTTCGACTGTGAAAACCGCACCAGCGATCCCCTCGTCCGTGCGATCGAGCGCGCCGTTGACGGAAAGCCAGACACGCTCGCCTGTCGGGATTGTGATGCCAACGATTTGGTCAGTGATCGAGCCATCGGACTCGAGTAGCGTCGAAAACGGTGTCTCGTCGGACTCGAGTGGCGTGCCAGTTTCGTTGACAAGGTCGAACCGATCATCGTCGTGAGCACAGCCATGGAGTGACTCCTGTGACCGACCGAGAATGTCTGCCGCGCGGTCGTTGGCTGTGGTGAGCGTGCCGTCAGTATCGAACGTAACGATACCGTCTGTAACTGCAGTGAGAAGTGCTGAGAGCCGGTGCCGAGCATGCGACCCGTCGACGTCATCCCAGAACGCTCCAGCACTACCCCCGGCTTGCTCGCTCATAGCGATAGCACAACGTGGAGTTGTATAAGCATCTTGCCGCACGCGAACACAGGCGCGGTCGAACCACCACTCGCGGCAGTGCTGAGGCGTCTCATACAGTGTTTAGTCCGTCAGTTCCGGCGCACCCGCGATCCGAGCGGCGGTTGTACCGGGACCATGGGACAACAAGCCGTTTCAGGGCCAGTCGTCACGAACCGGCTCTGCGTCGTCTTCGCCGTCGTCAGCACTCGCCGCCAGAATCCAGTCTGCCGCGTCCGCGGCGTCTTCGATGTCCAGGTACTCCCAGTCGACTTGCTCGGCTAACTCTTCGTCCTCGTCGGTGACACCGACGTAGACGTAGCGATCAGTCTGGAACTGATCTTTCACACCCTCGAGACTCTCCGCTTTGCCTCGCGGCCCGGAGAAGAAGTCCTGTCGGATGCGATTTTTCCGCGTGAAGTTCGTTACGACGTAGGTCGGTTTCTCGGAGACAACACCGATGTATTCGGTCCAGCCTCTGGCGTCTTCGAAGACGTTCTCGGGCGAGGCAACCTCTTTCAGCGCCTCGAGTTCGAACGCGAGGGTCATGTCACTACCGCCGTTCATGTCCGCAGGAAGGAACGCACTGGGGAAAACGGCTTCGATACTGCCGGTCGGCTGAGAACAGTCGGGCGCCGTCTCAGCGCGCTTCGACCCGGAAGTTGTCGGTGAAGACGATGATCTCTCCCGGCTTGAGGCCGCTCTCTATCGCGTGCAGTGACGTGTCCGCAGTGGCCAACTCATAGAACGCCTCGAACGTCTCGGCCTCGAGTTGGTCGACATGACGAATCGATGCCGCTGCGTCAGCTGTTTCGATACGCTGGACGGTCAGCGACCGTCCCAGCGGCTCATCGGCGGACAGTTCACTGGATGCCATGTGTATTGTTACCAAGTACCACTATTTACTTAACTGTTTCGTAGTCGTGGCTCGAGTCGGTCGGTTTGTCGTCGCCAAGGCGTCAAGTTGATAGCAGACGCGTTCGTGTGTTTCGCTTGACTATGCCGACCCCACGTTCGATGGCCGGGAGCGACCTGGCCATCGGCCTCGAGCACGGCGGGCAGGTGGCGTTCGTGTCGGATCTCGGTATTGGATTCACGGACGCGCTTGCCTGGCTCGCGATCGGTTCGTTTCTCGTTGCACTCGCCTTGCAGTGGCGAGGCGAGCGCGATCTGGCCCGCGGGACCGGTGCGCTGGCCTGGGTGCTGTTCGGAGTGTTCTGGTTGACGATGGTCCCCTATTATTATGGCGAGATACAGAGTCCGTTGCAGACGATTCTGGCAACGGTGGCGTTGCCGTTGTGTGCGTACGTCGCCTATCTGCTCTTTCAGGGCCGGACCTCGCTGTTCGTGCTGACGAAAGCCGTGGCACTCATGGGCGTGATCTACCTGCCCGTCGAGACGATTCCGATGGTCCGAACGTGGCTCATCGAGACGACGGCCGTCCAGACCCATTACGGGATGGAACTGTTCGGTCACAGCCCCGGGATCAACGAGGGCGCAAACGGCTATCAGAGCCGCTTCGATTTCGACCCTGATGAGACGGTTACCGGCCGGACGACCTACATTATCCTCGCCTGTACCGGCATCGGCAGCATGGCCATCTTCGGTGGCCTCGTCGCTTCCGTCTCGGCCCCACTGAAGCGAAAACTGACCGCGTTCACACTTGCAATCGGTGTCATCTGGTTCCTCAACCTCGCACGGAACGTCTTCATCGGACTTGCCTCCCCGTGGGGCTGGTTCCAACAAGACTGGGTCGTCTCCCTAATGACGACGTACATGGGCGCTGACCCGAATCGGGTCTCCTATCTCGTTGCTCACAACTACATCGCCCAGGTGCTGTCCGTCGTTGCCCTCGTCGGCATCACCTACCTCGTCGTCAAAATCGTCCCCGAAGTGCTCGCCCCGCTCGAGGAGGTGCTCTTCGTCCTGACTGGGAACGAGTACGACCTCTTCGACGCGCTCGATAAATCGGAGTTCCGACCCGACGGCTACGGGACCGGCGCTGCAGCCGCTGAGACGGCCACAGACGCAGGTGCCGATACCGACGGCTCTGCCGACCCGCCAAAACAGTGACCCCGTCCGTCGACGTTGACGTGGCGTTTTCCCCACTCGAGCGCGCTGTGTTCGTTCCCGCCGCCGAGACCCTACTGCTCGCCGACCTACATCTCGGCCGTGCCGAAACGTCACGCGTTGAGGCACCCATCGACGACGGGAGCGACACACGAGAGCGCCTCACTGCGCTGCTTGAACAGACTGAACCCGAAACGGTCGTCATCGCCGGCGACCTGCTGCACGCGTTCGACCACGTCCCGCTCAGTGTCGCCCGGGATCTCGAGGCACTCGAGTCGACCATTGCCGACGCTGGCGCATCACTGGTTGTTACGCCGGGGAATCACGACGCGATGCTCGAGTCTGTCTTCGACGGCGAGACAAGTCCTGAATACCAACTCGCAGACGGCGAAACAATCGTCTGTCACGGCCACGAGGACCCCGCGACGGACGCCGACGCACAGCGCTACGTCATCGGCCACGACCATCCCGCACTCGCAATCGACGGTCGGAAGCACCCCTGTTTTCTCTACGGACCCGGCGTCTACGACGGTGCGGACGTGCTCGTGCTCCCCGCGTTCACGCGACTCGCCGGCGGTGCAACGGTCAACCGAATGCGCGCTCGAGACTTCCAGTCGCCGCTGGTGACTGATGCGGACGCGTTCTACCCGGCGGTCTGGGATGGCGACGCTGGCGAGACGCTGTGGTTCCCGCCGTTGGGGAAGTGTCGTCAGTTTCTCTAGGCGAACGGAACTGCGCTGAGAAAGAGGATAGCGTTGAACGCGCCGTGGACCAGCGCTGGAACGACGAGTGTCTCCGTTCGTTCGTAGGTCATGCCGAAAATCGCGCCCATCACTGTGTAGTAGACGAGCATGTGAGCGATGACCGCAGCGGGAACCTCGAGCAGGAGGATCAGATAGAAGTGAAAGAACGCAAAGACGAAACTCGCGAGGCCAATGGCCGCGACCGGTCCAAACACCGCGCGTAGTCGACCCTGAATTACACCGCGGAAAAGAAACTCTTCTACGGGACCGATAACGAGCAGCGACAACACCGCTCCGACGAGCACCATGGCCACTGATGAGGCGCTGTATCCCGAATACGCCGAGAAATGGGGCCACAACTCGAGGGAGGGCACAACTACGTCGGTGCTAACAAACGAGAGTGACACGGCGACCAGTCCGGCCACGAGCCCGGCGAGGGCAACGGCCAGTTCGTCTCGAGTCGGCCATCGAATCGGTATCGTCACCGCCGGCCGGAACCACAGGTAGCCGACGCCGACGACGAGAAATGACAACTGCACCGCGAGCAGATTGAGTGCGAACGTCAGTCCATCACTGCCAACGGACTGCAACTGCACTGCAAGGAAACTGGCAACGATGTTCGCACCCACTGCCGCGACACTGAGCGCCGTGACGACGGCCAGCGCTCGAGCGCGACTAAACCGATCAGTTCGAGAATCGATACCCCCACGCTGTCGGGTTGTCTCTCCCATGCTTACGCCGTCCGCTGCTGTTCCAATAAGTGTTGTCTGTATGACATTTAAGTTGTGGATTTGACAGGTTCGCAACGACTATTCGAACCGGAGACAATACGACAACGCATGACTGCAAAGTATTCCGTCCCCGACGACGCCTACGCGGCCCTGGGCGACGAGACGCGACTCGAGATTCTGTTCGAACTGGCCGACCATTACGACGAGGCGTGGTCGACCGGCTGGCTTTCGTTTTCCGCCCTCTACGACCTGGTCGACATCGATGATACGAGCCGGTTCAGCTACCACCTCGGAAAGCTCCAGGAGGAGTTCGTCGTCAAGGAACGCGAACAGTACCGCCCGACTATCGCCGCGCTCGAGGTCGTCACCGCGATCCGATCCGGGACCTACGCCGATGCGACGACTCGCGAGACGACTATCGACGCGTCTTGTCCCCACTGCGAAGCGCCGCTCCTCGCTCGCCATCACGAACACCTGCTGACGCTGTCCTGTCCCGACCACGGCGTCTCGATGGGGTATCCCGTCCCGCCAATCGCTGCTTCTCACCAGTCCCTCGAGACGCTCGTCGACCTCGTGCTTCGACGACATGCGGCTCACGTCGACTCACTTCGTCGCGGCGTCTGTCCCTATTGTTGGGGACCAGCCACGTTCTCCTTTCCACACGAGTCGGTCCCCGAATTCACGCTCCAGTACGACACCATCTACGCGAGAGCCGCCTGCGAGGCCTGCTGGATGTCGTACCCGATTCCGATTCCCGACTTACTCGTCTCCCATCCCGACATCCGCCACCTGTACGCCGTCCACGACCTCGAGCCGCCGGCGACCCAGCTCGGCTCGCTGTCGCTAGTCCAACTGAGCGATGTCGAACTTCTCGAGGATGGCAAAGCTAGGGTCACCATCTCGCTTGAGGAGACGACGCTTGTCGTCGATCTTGAGGAGAGTGGGACAGTCGATATATGTCATCGAATCACCAAATCATAAACTGTATTAGTGTTAACAGAAGAAAATTCCACATATGCGTCTGTTGACCCCACCCTCGACGCTCTCCCAGCAGCAGCGAACCGGCTGGGTGCTGGTCGCAATCGGTGTTGCCCTCGCAGCCGGGTTTACGGCCCTCAATATCACTGACGGCGAGGCATGGACACGACTACTCCCCGTGTTCCTCGTTGCAGGACTCATGGCCGCCGCCGGCGCGTGGCAGGTTGTCGCCGCCCGCCGCGGACGGCTTCGATTTGACGAGCAGCGCCGTCACCGTCACTATCGGGCTGGCTACCGCGCGTTCGTCCTCATCGCGCTCGCTCTCATCGTGACCGCGGCACTCGAGCCAGTCCCAGGGCCCACCCCCGCGAGCTACCTGCTCTTTGGGATGGGCGTCTTCGTCGCCTCCCTCGCTGTCGACAGACACCGTGGCTGACGGGTGCTGACGTACGCCGCCGTTAGCCTGACAGATCCTCGAGCACTGCCTGTGCTGCCTGCCGGCCGCTTTCCATCGCGCCCTGAATCGACGACCAGCGGGTGTAGTCGCCGGCCAGATACACCGGCCCGTCGGGGTCGCGCACATCGGGTAACTGCTCGTAGATCCCCGGCGGCTGGGAAAACTGTGCGAAGTCGATTCGGTCGGTATGCAGGCGCTCGAGGCCATCGAACACGCGCTCGGGGTACCACGAGGCGAGCGTCTCGCGGGTGCGCTCCTCGAGTTCCTCGTCGCTTTCGTCGCGCTCGCCGAGGTAGGTCGCACTCAGCAGCGTCTCGTCGTCGGGCGCGTACTCGGGGGCAACGGCGCTGTGTGGAACGAGGTGGTTCGGTCCGTTATCGCTCGCGTTCAACAAGAGGCGACGGTCGTTCTCGAACTCAGTCAGCCCGGGCAGGCGGTAGTACTGTGTGACACAGGCCTGACTGTCGGTAGGGATTCCCGTCACATCTGTGAGTGCTGCTGCCGTCGGCGGATCAGCCGCGACGACGACCGCGTCGGCCTCGTACTCGCTCGAGTCGCCGTCAGTCACACCCGTTACGACGGCCCCGCTATCCTCGCTTTCGATCGATTCGACCTCGAGGCCGGTCTCGAGCGTCGCCCCCTCCGCTCGCGCGTGGTCGGCGAGTTGGGCCGGGATCGCCTCCATTCCTGCCGCGGGGACAGCAATCGACCCTGACGCGAGCGCGCCGAATGTGTACTCGAAGACGCGACTCGAGGTTCCAAGCGTCCGGTCGAGGGTGATCCCGCCGTAGAAGGGCGCGATGAAGTTCTCGAGGAACTGCTCGGAAAAGTCCCGTTCGCGGAGGAACTGTGCAATCGTGGCCTCCTCGTCCTCGCGGTCGGCCGCAAACACCGCTTCCGGGTCACGGCCGCGGAGTTCGCGCCACAGCGAGAGAACACGGCGTTTGTCGCCGAGCGTAATATCCGGATTGAACAGCGTATCGAGCGCGGTTCGTGGCTCGCGCAGCGGATCCGAAAGCGTCGAGCGATGGTTCGGCTTGGCGATTGTCGCTCCCGGCGAAAAGGCTCGGAGGTCGAGCACCTCGAGATCGAGTTCTCGCCTGACCGCTGGATAGGCGGTAAACAGTACCTGAAAGCCGCGGTCGAACAGGTAGCCATCGCGCTCGGTCGTCCGAACGCGACCGCCGACCGTCTTGCGGGCCTCGAGAAGGGTTACGTCAACGCCGCCGCCAGCGAGATGGCGCGCTGTGACGAGTCCGGCCAGTCCTCCACCAACGACGACAACTTGGGGCGTCGACTCCATACGTGGCCGTTGTCGACCAGCCCTAAAAATCGGCAACCTAACGGCTGTCGATGGCCGTCGACTTGCGTATGGTCGGTCGTTACAGGTCGAACAGGGTCCTGAGCGCGATCCCGGCGAGTATCGTCAGGATGCCGGCTATCGTTGCAATCGGCGGAATCGGGATGAACAGGAAGACGACACCAACGAGGATAACGCCACTCGAGAGTCTGACCATACGGACACGTCACCGAGCTGTGGAATAGTGCTATGGCCGGCATTACCAACTGCTCAAGAGCGGGGGTGGGTGAGACCACCATTCTCTATACTATTCGAGCCCAGTATCTACTATGGTCGATGCGAGTCTGACGCCGATTGAGCGCGGAACGATCACCGCCGACGTGAACAACCTCCGAGAGGGCGCAACGCTTGCCACTGTGAGCGAGCCGAACCCGAACGCTGCGCTACAGACTGCGCCCGTATACAACGTCGTGATCGACCACCCGGAGGGAACGATCCTGTGGGACACCGGTTCCCACCCCGACGCCGCCGACGGCCACTGGCCCGCCGGGCTGTACGACGCCTTCGAACACACCGGCCTGCGCCCGCTCGAGGACGACCTCGCTGACGCTGGGTATGCTGTCTCTGAGATCGATTACGTCATCCAGTCTCACCTGCACCTCGATCACGCCGGCGGCCTCGAGACCTTCGCCGGAACTGAGACTCCGATCTACGTCCACGAGCGCGAACTCAAATACGCCTACTACAGCGCGAAAACGGATGCTGCGGACGCCGATATCGCCTACCTCGCTGCCGATTTCGATCACGACCTCTCGTGGGAGATTGTCCATGGTGACCGCGCACATGTGTTCGAGGGCCTCGAGTTCGTCCGCTTACCCGGGCACACGCCCGGCTTGCTCGGCGTCGTCCTCGATCTCGAGGACGCGGGCGCGGGCACCGTGATCCTCGCGGGCGATCAGGCCTACACGCGGGCGAACTACGACGACGAACAGCCGATGGGCGGCGGCCTGCTCTGGAGCAAGCGCGACTGGTTCGAGAGCCTACAACGCGTGCAGAACCTCGAGCGACGACACGACGCAACTGTCATCTGCGGGCACGACGCAGACGACCTCGAGCGCCTGCACTCACTCTAGTTTCAGGCAGTCGATGTCGAACTGGTGATCGACGGCAACACCGCATCAAGGTCGATGTTTTCGACGTCGACTGTCAGCTGATACTCGCCGTCCTCGAGATTAAGAACTCCTTCCTGAGACAGATGATCCAGATGTGCGTACGCCTCGCCCGGCCCGTGGAGAATGTGGATTCCCTCAAGGTCGCCAAAGAGCTGTGCACTGACTGTCCACGGGTCTGCCGGCCCGTGATCGGCGAGTACCTCGAGGACGTTTTCAGTCCGCTCGCGATGATGCGCAGCAATCGTTCGCGCACGCTTGGTCGGCTCCTCGATAGGGTCGCGATGGCCGGGCCAGACACGGTCGTAGTCGCGTTCGACCAGTCGCTCGAGCGTTTCGAGATACTGCTCGAGCGGCCGTTCGACCCGGACATCTGCACCGCCAATGTTCGGCGTGTAGACCGGCAAAATCGTGTCGCCAACGAACGCCTCGGTGGAGGTACTGTCGGGTCCGTTCTCACTCTCGAACCAACACAATCCCGCTGCGTGGCCCGGTGCGTGGACGGTCGTGAGTTGTCGGCCGCCGACCTCGAGGACATCTCCATCTTCAATCGGCGTCACATCTGCGGGTTCGCCCTGGATTTTGCTTGCGGCCTCGAAAACGTCGAGTAGTTCCTGGCGGGCGTCCTCGGGAAGCCCCCACTGCTCGAGGCAGTCGCGTCGCTGCTGGTCGAAATTATCGAGGGCATCCGCATCGCCGGCGACGAGGGGCGCGTCGGCTTCGTGGACGTACACGGTCGCATCGCTTTCGGCCTGTATCTCGCCCGCTAACCCGCTGTGGTCGGGATGGAAGTGCGTCAACACGATGTCGTCGACATCCGAAAACTCGTAGCCACGCTCGGCCAGCCCCTCACGGAGGTCCGCCCGACAGTCAGGCGTCGCAATAGCGGTGTCGACGAGCGCGAGTGAATTGCCGTCGCTGTCTGCGCTGTCGCCGGCGAGGACGTACGCGTTGTTGTTCCCTTCAAACTCCTCGTTACCCAGCGTAATCCGGTCCATGTCGGACTCTCAGTCGTCGCTCGCTCATAATTCGCAGGGTCACGGGCCGATTGTTCGTGGTCGAGTTTCTGGCGGGCGGTTTGCCACCCGAATCGATTCCTCGAGTTCGACGGACAATAACCGGGAAAGTGTCTGCTTCCTCATTCGACGGGCTCGAGCGGCGCTTCGATTGTCGAGCTCACCGATCTACTGGTGTGGCCTCGTCGCTCTCTGCTGGGGCCTGTTCGGGTTTCGATCTGAGGACAGCCTCACGGTCTTCGACGCGCGTGAACGTTTCCTCGTTCAGCGACTGGATCATCGCCGGCCGGACCTCGATTGTCGCCGCCAGTCGCCAGTCGATATCTGGGTACTGCGACCACAACGAGAGTACATCGTCGAACGGCTCATCCGTGATCGAAATTGTCAGCGGCTCATCCTGAATCAGAGGGACCGGCACCTCGTCTGGCTCGAGCCGGCTCGTATCGTGGAAGATCTGGAGGGCAGCCCCGAGGAGTCGCTGTCGCTCAATCGAACTCATCTGCGTCTCAGCGTCGTCGTTCTCGTTTTCGCCAGCACGGGGGACGACCAGATATCGGATGGACAGCGAAAGCGGCGGGTCCTGCCGAGTCGTTTCCGTGGTTGTCCGGCTCACTGTTCCTCTCGAGTTGTCTGTTTCGATCCGGTAGGGACAGAGGACGAGATCGATATCGGAGAGCGATCCGAGCTCGGCTGGCGATGCCACCGCGATCCGGTTCGGATCCAGTGGACTGTGTTCGGCAACGTTCGTTGCCATCACCTCGAGTAACGCATTACTCACATCCGCAATCGCACTATAGCTCATCTTTCTCTGTACCCATACCTAATACCTTAAATCTATTACTGTATGAATATGTACGAATGACGGACGAGTACGCGGTTCATCCCGGACAAACAGACAGGCAGACAGATAGGCAGACAGACAGGCAGACAGACAGCGCCCCGTCTTAACTACGTCGACGTGCCTCCTGAATCTGTGTTCGCGCTTCCCTCTCAGTCGGCCCCTCGAGGTGCTCGAGGTACGGCTCGAAGTCTGCCTCGCGGATTGGAGAGTTACGGTCTCGTTTGTACTGCTCGAGTGCCTGGACCACGAGCGGCATAGTGATTGTTTCCGCCTCACGGTCAGCACCGTAGATGGCGACGTGTTTGGCCAATTTATCGATGTCGCCACCACTGTACTCGAACTCAGCGAGCCACTCCCAGTCGACAGCTTCGACGGGACAGTTGTCAGGGAAGATTCCCTCCCAAATCCGCTCGCGGGTCGCTGCGTCAGGTTTCTCGAACGTAATCGAGTGGGTGATCCGCCGCGAGAACGCCGCGTCAATGTTCTGGGCGTAGTTCGTCGTCAGGACGATGACCCCATCGTATGTCTCGACCCGCTGGAGGAGGTAGTTCACCTCCACGTTGGCGTAGCGATCTGTTGCGTCCGAGACCTCCGCTCGATCCCCGAAGATCGAGTCGGCCTCATCGAACAGCAAGATCGCGTTCGACTGCTCGGCCGCGCGGAAAATCTGCTCTAAGTTCTCCTCGGTCTCGCCGATATACTTCGATATGACGGAGGAGAGATCGATCTTGTACAGGTCCATCCCGACGGAGTTGGCCAGGACTTCCGCTGCCAGCGTCTTCCCCGTCCCCGGGAGCCCCTTGAACAGCGAGACGATTCCCGCGTTGCCGTCTTTTGCCCGAAAGCCCCAGTCGTCGTAAAGCAGTCCCCGGTTCGTGATGTGTGTCTCGAGCGTGCGCAGACGCCGTTCGGTCGACTCGCGCAACTCGATGTCGTCCCAGCATTTGCGGGGCTCGACGCGTTGAGCCAGGTCTGCCAGATCGGTACTCGACTGGGCGCGACAGCCCGCTCGAATCTCTTCAAGCGTGGGGTCGTCGCCACCGGCCAGCGACGTTGCCGTCGCCAGCGCCGCCTCGAGTTGCCCCTGCGTGAGGTCGAACGTACTCGCCATCGTCTCCGGCTCGACGGCCGCCGGAAGGTCGTCGGCGCGGTCCTCCCAGAACGTCCGACGAAGCGCAATCGAGGGCCGCTCGAACTCGACGATGGCGTCGACGCTCGCTCGCCGGCTCGCAGACGGTGTCCACGCCTGCTCGCCTGTGACGAACACGTCGTTTTTGAACGCACGAAAGCGCGCGAGTACCCCCTCGAGCGTGTGATCAGTCTCTCGGTTGCGGACTGTTGCCGCGTCAGCCTTCGACAGTTGGACGGGCCGGTCCTGGATGGTTGCCTCACGTACCAACGCCTCGAGTGCGTCGGCCTCGAGGACGGCCCGCAGGTCTGCCTGCAGATACTGATCGCTCGGACAGCAGGCCTCGACCGCGCGGTTGACCCCCGATCCCCGCGGCCCAGAGAAGTAGTATCGACCACCCGACTCCGACGACGGGAGCGACTCGAGGTCCGCCCGCAGGTCGTCGGGCAACAGCAGATCCTCGAAGGTGGTGTCGGCAGAAGTCCGGGTGAGGTGAGACTCGAGAGTCGCCGGGATATGGGCCTCGAGGGTTCGCTCTAACCGCGGATCGATGCCGTCGTGACCGAGCAAATAGTCAGAGATGTGGTCGTCAACCCGTATCTCCCGGTTGAGTTTCGGCGTCGATCCGTTGTCGTCCTCGAGCACGACGAGATCGTGTTGTCGAAGTGGCGAATGCTCACCGACGAGTTCGGTCGCGGCCACGAACTCCGTTCTCGTGGTCGAGAACAGTTCCGCGATCAGCGAAACGGTCGGTCGCGGCTTTTGCACATCGTTGTTCAACACCGTAAACAGGTCCTCGGCTGCCGGCTCGACGTCGGGAAGGAGCGCGATCAAGAGTACGTCACGGTGTCGGTCGTCGAGACCGAACCCGTCGACGAGCGTCTCGAGGCGTAAATCGACGCCGTCCTCGCGGGCACCACGCAACTCTCGTTCGATCTCGGCGTCGAGTTCGTCGATGGCGGTGTGGTCCGAATCGGAGATCGCATACTCGAGGGTGGTCAGGTCCGGGGTTTCATCTCGAGGGGCAGCGTCCAGTCGGTCCGAGTCGGCGGCTGTCCCTGGAGTTGTCTCGGGTCGACCGTCTCGGTAGTGCTCGAGTATGGTGTGGACGCGGTGTATTTCGGCGAGCAGGTGTGCAACGGTGTTCGGATAGCTCATGGATGTGATTCTGAACTCGTCACTCGGGTGATGATGCCCACGACCGGGCCGCAATCGACGCTGTCTGTCGGATTTGCTGACTCACTGGCGCGACGTTCTGGCTCGGGATACATCTATCTTTTCCAATCACTCATCAGTAAGTATATGTTGCTGTCGGAAGCATACCAGCGTAGAGACTAATGGGATACACCGGTGTCCGATCGAATTCGAATTCGGACTCGGGAGACAAGGGAACATCCTCGTCCCCGAGTCAGAAGGTGCAGTCGTCCCGCTCACAGTCGAACACAGCGTCGCAAACCCCATCTGAACGCCCACCCCGAGAGAGAATCGAACGCCGCTACGATCTCGAGTTGTACATGCCGGGTCAGGCGACGAAACTCCAACGCCTCGAGAAGGCTTGTAGCCCCCAGCGCGTGCAGCAGTGGGCCGACGAGGGAATGCCTATCGGGATCATGGGCAAGCCGGTCGATATGGACGCGTTCCGCGAGCGTCAAGCCGACCAGCCGGCCGAAGTACCTCAGGATATTGAACGCCAAAACGCGGCGTCGGTCCAGCGCAGTCGTGAAGCCCAACACGATACCGCCCCTGCTGGTGATGCGGGCGCACCCGACTCAGTCAGAGAGCTCATTTCGTCGCCCGGACGAGCACTCGACGGCGACATTCAGCAGGCGATGGAAGACCGGATGAGCGACTCCTTCGGCGATGTTCGCATCCACACCGGCCCGAAAGCCGCCCAAGCATGCGAGCAAATCGACGCTCGAGCGTTCACAGTCGGGAACCACATCGCGTTCAACGCTGGGGAGTACGATCCCACATCGCCGGATGGGCAGTTCCTGCTCGCACACGAACTCACTCACGTGCGGCAACAGACCGGTGCCGCCATCAGCATGATGCCACAACAGGATGCTGCCCTTTTCGAGATTGATCCTGATCCACAACTCGAGCGTGAGGCTGACGAGGCGGCTGCAGCCGCGTTGCAGGGCGACGAGCCGCTGGTTGTGAATCGGATGGGATCGGAGATGCACATTCAGCGCATGCCCGAGGCCGAGTCGCTCGAGCAGGCCCACATGGAGGCTGAAGAGCGATTCAGTGATAGTGTCTCTGCAGATCCGGAAGTGCTGGCCAAAGAGGTCGAACAGATCAAGGCGAATCAGGGTGAGTTGTTCGACGCTATCAAGGGTGATACCGCTTGGCGAGGCCGGCTTGGGAAGGCCGCTGGAAAAGGTGCCATTGGGACAGCCGGCGGGTTAGTCGGCGCTGCCGTGGGAACGATGATTGCCCCGGGTGTTGGGACTGCTGGCGGTGCTGTTGCCGGCCAGCAGGTCCTCACCGAACTCGTGTCGGGAATCGCCAGTGACGTCTCGAAAGCCGCCTACGATCCAGCCTTCGAGGCCGGGTCGAAAGCGATCGCTGAGAAATCGGCCGACTTCAGCGCCTACATTGAGGACCTCATCGACGAAAAGTTCCGCAAACGCTTCGATGGGGCGGATTACAACAGTCATGACCCACTCTCTGACAAAAAATAGTTATGGAAGCCTCAATCACTGCAGAAGATGAGAACCATATTGGTCTTGATGTACTAGATAATTCCACATATAAACATGACCTCACCTTAGAAAGGGAATCCGGTGAAATCGTCTATCACCAATGCGACGCATACGCTGACAAAGCAGATAATCGTACCCCAGAGGAGAACGAATCGAACGAACAGGCTCGGCGCTTCGCCCAGTACTACGTCTACTGCGAGCAGGGCTACGACACCGTCCCTCCAGAGATTCACCCCGAGCGGATCAACGCCGTCCGGTTAGCCGTCCAAGAGCTCTCGGACGCGGCGTTCGACGACCTGTTCGGCGATCTCGAGCAGCAATTGCGGAGTTACCACGACGACGGAATTTCTCGGCCGATCCCGATTCCGTCCGCTGCGACTGGCCCAAATTCGGTGCTGTACCGCCAGCACGTCTATCTCGGAGTCGATCCCCTCGAGACAGACCTTGCTGAGGAGGCTAAAACCCTCGCGACGGTCCATGGCGTGGATCTCGAAGCTATCGGGGATAACACTGGCATCGATGAATTCAACACATCGTCAGTCGACGACTGGCACCGTTTCTCAGCGGATCTGGCCACTGTGGCACGTACACAGGATGTCACAGTTAGCGACGAACTCACCATTGCCGACGTTTCGTCACTCTACACGGCCTTCGTTGACGACCGCGGCGTCGAACACATCGGCGAACCTGACCGAGATCCCTTCGACCGCGAACCGGATACGCTGATCGAACTCGCACCGATCGATCCCGGACCGCTCGAGGAGTTCCGAACCTACCTTGATCACTACCTCAAATGCCAGGTCAGGGATTGCTTCATCCGAATGGGGCTACATCCGCCTACAGCGTTTTGTGTGCTTGGACCGGGGCGAATCGAAGCCGCTGAACAGTACAAAACCCTCGAGATGTATCCCGATTTCACCGATCCCGACAACGAAGAGTTGCTTGCGTCGAACTGATGAGCCAGCGTGTACTCGTGGGAACTGATATCCTGTTCAACGCCGGGGAGTACGATCCCACATCGCCGGATGGGCAGTTCCTGCTCGCGCACGAACTCACTCACGTGCGGCAGCAAACTGGTGCCGCCGTCAGCATGATGCCACAACAGGATGCTGCCCTCCTCGAGAGTGACCCTGACCCACAACTCGAGCGTGAGGCTGATGAGGCGGCTGCAGCCGCCTTGCAGGGCGGAGAGCCGCTGGTTGTGAATCGGATGGGATCGGAAATGCACATTCAGCGCGCAGCGAAAGATAACGGTCCTGAGGAGTTTGCTGAACTTCTACAAGAAACAGGAGAGAGTACAGTTGAGGCCGACGACGAGGCCTTTAAGGAGTATGTCAAAGACGGCTTCGGACCACTGGGAGCGCTCGTCGAGAAGACGTCCGAATTGCTCGGGAATCTCGGAACAGGATTCCGTGAGATGGATCAGGAAGATTGGGCTGAGGTCGTGGTCAAGACTGGACTTAAAATAGCAACCGCAGGTGCTGCTGGCGAAATCCTTGAAACTGGAGAGGAAGTCGCAACTCAAGCAGCAACTCAAGCAAAATCGACTGCAGAGAATAAGGTCGCCAAATCAGAGTCGCTTCAAGAGATGGGCATTTCAGAAGAATGGAATAGCATTCTTGCCGACTCGCCGAGTGCGTGGGCGTCCAAAATCAAGGATGAAGCTGTCAAGGCTGCCAAAGCCACTACTGGTGAGAAAATGCCAAGAGAACTATAAATAATCGGTTATGAAAGCTACAATCTATGGAGAAGATAACGTCGTAACAGGTGTTAAGATTACAGATAACAACGTAACTGAGCACGATATACAAGTCGAAAGAGATGGCACCATTTATTCACATCAGCAAGATGGATATCCGGACAACCCGGACGAGCGTACCGAGGCGGAAAACGAGCATGTGAATCAGGCGCGTCGCTTCGCCCGGTACTGGGTGTATCGCAAACGTGGCTACGACACGCTCGAGGCGACGAAGAACCCGGCCCGAATCGCTCAGTCTGCAGCGGCGTTAAAGCCGCTCTCGGAAGATGCAATTGATTCGTTTTTCGGCGACCTCTACAAACACCTGCAGAGTATCTACGCTGATGTCGACTCGCAAATCGAGATGCCCGATGGGGTTACGCCCGAAGAAGCGGTCTATCAACAGGATATCTACCTCGGAATGGACGAGGAGACGGTCAGCACCTACGCAGACGTACTGACCGATCCGGACGTTGTCGACTTACTCAAGGAAGACATTACAGGAACCAGTGCTGACGAAGTGGATGCTGAGACAGTCGCTGACGCTGCGGGTGTCGACCTCGAGTCAATACCGAACATTCGAAATGGGGCACTCATCGAAGCTGTGTCGGGCGTTCACGTTCATTGGGACGATGTACTCGGCCAGTACCACACTCGATGGGGCGCACAACCGGACCTCGAGCGCGATCCTCATGCTCGAATAGAGATTTTCGCGTACGAACCCAACTCACTCGTTGATCTGAAAACCCAACTCATACGAAATCTGGTCTGTCAGGCCCGGGATTGTTACCTCGGGATGGGGATTTCCCCACCGGAATCGTTTCAGATCTTAGGTCATGGACGTCACGATGCCTCGACATGGTACGCCCACTACGACTTTTATGACGAGTACTTCGATCCTGATGCAGAAATCAGCACGTGGTACGAAGAACAGACTCCTGAGGACGCGTACGAACACGAGGCAAGTACCCCCGCGTTCACCTCAGTGCTTGAGGAGTAGTCCTATCACTCCATAAGAACCCCATCCAGACTGATCGATGACCTTCTGTCTCAGCTGTAACTGGCGATGTCAAAGGTGGTCTCGAGGATCGCCTCGGCGAATCGCTGGATCACGTCCGGGTGCATACAGGTCCGACCGCACAGCAGGCCTGCGAGGCGGTCAACGCCCGCGCGTTCACCGTCGGCAATCACATTGCCTTCGGCCCCG